>NZ_DCSO01000052.1:5359-6216 GCF_002325665.1 Methylophaga sp. UBA1464 | reverse complement strand
ACGCATCCGCTGCTGTAATCCTGCCAAAGGACCATCAATCATTTCAGCCTGAACCGTTGCCGGTAACTGTTTGAACCAGCGTTGATAATCATCCGCTGTCATAGTGTTAGCAACCTTGGACATCGCTGATAATGCTTCAGCGTCTTCAGGTAAATTCACCCCTTGAAGTTGCAGCATATCCAGCAAAGATTCCGCATCTTTTGGCAGCTCACCTGTCTGATAACCTGCGTTTTTAAGCGCATTTAATATTTCCAATAAACTTTCCGGCACATTCAGATTATCGGCGCCGATATTGTGTCTGCCGGGAGGATGGTTGTAATAAATAATCGCAACACGTTTATCAGCATTGTCTTTTTGTTGCAGGTCCAGCCAGCGTTGCATGCGTATTGCCTGGCGGTTAATTTCGCTGGTGACAGGCAGACTTTGCGTAAGCTGTGCACCGGTTTGCTGATCAAGCTTTGCCGGCTCCGATAAGGCTAATATCTGCGGCTGACTAACCCCCTGTAACTCGGGCATGGCGATTCGGTAATGAATCGAGTCGCGTGGAACACCTTGTGCTGATAAATCATAATCAGCTTGAGTCAGCTCCGTTATACGGATACCTTTTACTACCGGCACATTCATTTCGGTAAACAGCTGTTCCACCTGTTCCCGACCATCACCACCACCAATCACAAAATCCTGAATGGAAACCAGGCCCCATGGCGTGTTTTGTAAGTGGTTGTTCATCAGATTGTGGATAGTTTTAATCGCCACAACACTGGGTTTCCCCCAGGCGGCCAAAACTGAAATGCATTGGCTGTTCAATGCCTGGCAGTATTGTTGATGCAATTTCCATTCACCGGTCAAGTCGCCAC
>NZ_DCSO01000052.1:5036-5254 GCF_002325665.1 Methylophaga sp. UBA1464 | reverse complement strand
ATCGTGATCCAGCAACCAGACAATCGGTCGGGCAACATCCAGTTGTTGCGTAATTTCAGCAGGGGACAACCATTGTGTTTTTTCGGGGGAATGCAAAGCAAAGCGCAGGGAGCCGACCAGTTGCAATTCAGCTATTCTGCTGCCATCAGACAGCAACATATCCAGCAAGTTACGGGCATTTTCGGTTGAACGGTTCACCCAGTAGGCACGAGCCTGTA
>NZ_DCSO01000052.1:0-4895 GCF_002325665.1 Methylophaga sp. UBA1464 | reverse complement strand
GAGCCTGTAGCCAGTTTTGATAGGCGGGATATTCGTCTTGTTTGTTTTGTAGCATTTCTGCCGAGCTTAATGAGATTTTATCGCTAAGTACTTGTTCAGGAATGAAATCTGTAACGGGATCACTATTTAATTGAATGAGTCGCTGGTCACTATGCAATACATAGCGTTTTTGTTTATTTTTATATTGACGACTGAGCAAACGCTCAACCGCATCCCCGAATACACCTACGATCAATAAGCTGCCGCTGTTATCAAATAATTGCTGAAGGGCATTATCATTCAGCGAGTTAAGCTGACTGACGGTGCGAATTTGTATTTTCGCATCAGCCTGCTGTTGCAATAGCTGATGCGCGCCAGCCACCAGGGTCGGAGCAGATCGGTCCGACACGATAACGGTGACACTTTGCTCTGTTGCATGCGCTGATGCAATCGCGGTGGTTACTGCAATTATGAGGAAAATAACCTGCTTCAGCAGGCTGATGGGGAATTTGAAAATAAAAGACATAAAGCATCCTGCCGAAGCAATAACAGCGATCAATTGGTCAATAGCGGGCAGGGGGCAATAAAGGTGTAATTCCGGAAACGTATAGGCACCCCGCCACGACTCCATTTAGTTTCGGGCCGGTCTCCGGACTTACAGTTTAGCCATAGGGTTTGTTTATCTTTTATCGCTGTTTTGAGAAACCCAAAACAGTGGTGGCGATGAAAGATAAACAGACCCTCAGCATCATTTCTCGTCTTCCCATACCGAAGTACAGTGACTGTCGATCTATCAAGCTGATAGTGACCAGAAAAATGACATAACTGTTTACCGTTGCGGGGGCAGTACAGGCATAACCAAACGAGTGGGTCACCTGTTTCCCGTTTAACCTTTATCACATGTTGTAATAAAGGCACCTGAAACTGCCAGCGATAATACAGACAATTGTTATTCAAGCAAACCAGGCGATATTTTTAGTAATACGAGTCAGCTTGCAAACGTTGCTTGATTGGCTTCAAAAGTAAGCCCCAAAATGCTATTGAGATAGTATTTGGCTGAACATTAATGGCCCTTAGCTTCCATAGTCAGTAAGCTGTTTCGAACTTTGGGTAACTAATTCATAATCAATCACGACATTAAGTTCACTATAAGGAGAGTCAATATGGAATGGGTATTACTAGGGATTGCCGGCTTACTGATTTTATATGTGATTATTGAATACAATAAATTGGTGCGGCATCGAAATATCTTTCAAAATGCATTCAAACAGATAGACGTCACACTTAAACAACGCCATGACATGATTCCCCAACTGGTCAGCACCGTTAAAGGCTATGCCCAGCATGAACAGGAAACCCTTAATGGGGTCATTGAAGCTCGCAATCAGGCAGAAAAAATGCGTGATCAAACTGACTCGGGCGATGCAAAGTCCATGCTGGCGCTGGGGCAGGCTGAGAGTGTTTTAGGAAAAGCAATGGGTGGCATTTTTGCGTTATCAGAAGCTTATCCAGATCTGAAAGCAGATGGTGCTTTCCGGGATCTGATGGAACAGCTGACCAGTATTGAAAATAAAGTCGCAGCCTCACGCCGCGGCTACAATAATACGGTGCTTGAATATAACAATGTTCTGGAAACTTTTCCGACCAATATTCTAGCCAATATGTTCAGCTTTACTCGCGCATCAGAGCTGGAGTTTGATGACCGTGAAGCGATTCAAGAAGCTCCCAAGGTTGAATTTTAAAAATGGCTGCAATGAGCAGCTATCAACTTGGAGCAAATGCCCGAAAACAAAGTCGGCTGATAATGACTTTGTTTATCTTTTCCGTGGCATTGATTGCCGCCGTCATTGCCGCACTGGCTTCTGTCAGGATGAGCGGCGACAGCATTAATCAGACTGAACAGATAATGGTTAACTGGCCATTATTTGGGCTGGTTGCTGCCGGCGTTGCTACGGTAATTGTTCTCACCTCTGTCTGGAAAATTGTCACCATGGGAGGTGACGGTGCGAAAGTGGCTCATGCTTTAGGTGCAACCGAGATTAATGAGATAACGGGTGACCACTTGGTTACACGCTATAGAAACATTGTTGAGGAAGTGGCGTTGGGTGCCAGCCTCCAGACACCGCAGATTTTTATCATTGAAAACGAACCCGGAATTAATGCGTTCGCGGCCGGGAGCTCCCCCGATAATGCGGCTATTGCCGTGACTCGTGGCGCATTGACGTTATTAAATCGCGATGAACTGACTGCCGTTGTTGCTCATGAGTTTGCCCATATCCGTAATCTGGATATGCGATTAAATCTGCGGGTCATTGGCCTGATTCATGGCTTAATGGCTTTGTATATTTTGGGACGTATTTTGATGCATTCCGGTGGCCGGGGCAGAAAAGGGGGAGCCCAGATAGCCTTAATAGGGATTGCTCTGATCCTGTTGGGATTATTAGGGGCTTTTATGGGAAAAATCATGCAGGCAGCAATTTCTCGTCAACGTGAATATCTTGCTGATGCTGATGCTACACGCTATACCGGGGATCCTATCGCTTTAGCCGGTGCTTTGAAAAAAATAGGCAGCCTGAGCCAAAAAGGTATTAAAGAACCCGTACATGATGAATTGGAAGAGGCAAGACATATGATGTTTTCCGAGCTTTCTAACAAAATGTCCGGATTATTATCAACGCATCCTCCATTGGTTAAACGTATTCAGGTGCTGGATCCTGCTTTTGACCCAGAAAATAATGGCTGGCCTGTAATCGAAACAACCGAACAAAATAGTTAGCGCGTAATAACCGTGCAGATCATCAAATATTTGTCACTGCTGATAATCCTGCTTTGGGTCATATTCTATGCTGTGGCCAGATGGCAGGATCCTGAAGTGCTGAACATTGAAGACGCTCGCGATCCAGCTTCGTCTGGTCAGCTTGCCAGACTCAGTGCCGGTAACACTTTTTATGAATTGCAGGGACCTGAAAACGCACCATTGGTGATCCTGGTACATGGTTTTGCTATAGGCTCACACCTGTGGGATGGCACTTTCGACAGACTGGTTGCAGATGGCTTTCGTGTATTACGCTTTGATTTATATGGGCGAGGTTTTTCAGATCGACCAGACGTTATTTACGATAAAGATCTGTTTGTGAATCAGTTGCGGGCTTTGCTACAAACATTAGCCATTACTGAACCGTTTCATTTAGTCGGTATCTCAATGGGGGCGTTGGTTGCCGCTGAGTTTGCAGCAAACGAACCATTAAAAATAACCACCCTGACACTGTTATCGCCGTTAAGCCAACGCCAGGATGTTGCTTTATTTCAACTCCCGTTATTAGCTGATCCGTTGGCTATTGTGCTGATGAGAACCCAGTTGACGAAGCATATTGAAAATATGGTTTATCTGCCAGTGGCTGAACTGGATACGATAAAAACCCGTTTTTTAGACGAAATCATGGTGAAAGACACTCGAAAAAGCCTGCTATCTACAGCACGTCATTTGTTGGCCGATAATCATCTGGACACATACCAGCAGCTAGGCCAGCAGAATATTCCGACCTTATTAATATGGGGCAAACAGGATATCGTTACCCCATATTCAGAATCAGCAAAACTGTTGGCTATCTTGCCAGGAGCAGAGATGTTATCTCTCGAGAATGTTGGTCATGCTCCACACTTGGAAGCCTCTGAGCAGGTTGACGACCGGTTACGACAGCACTTGACTCAGAAAGCTACTGACTAGTCACTTGTGCATTACTTATATCGCCGCTGTAATAAATCATTTATCAGGCACAGCAATACATAAAAACCAACTAAAGGTGCTAATCCATAGATCAGGACGGTTTGTAAATCTTGCAGATAGGGCAGGGATAAGGCTATTGCGATGGTAAACCACACATAAGCAACATATAACAGCAGGAATAAAAAGCCTTCGAAACGATTTAACGTGCTGCCGAGAAAGAACAATGGCAAACATAAAACTGCAACTGCAACCATCACCGGAAAATCGATTTGGCTTAACTGCTCGCTAGCCAGTAATGGGGTAGGTGATAGCAAACCTGACAAGCCTAATACCGCCAGAATATTAAAGATATTACTGCCGACCACATTGCCAATAGCGATATCTCGTTCACCTTTAATGGTGGCAACAATAGATGTCATCACTTCGGGTAAAGAAGTGCCAGCCGCAATAATGGTTAACCCAATGACTGCCTCACTGACACCAAATGAGGAGGCGATTGTCACGGCGCTTTGCACCAACCATCTGGCGCCCAGAACCAGTAACGCGAGGCCCACTATCAGTAGCAAAATATTTTGCCATATAGGTGCTGTTTGGCTGCTGGATGCTTGTCTGTCCTCGATACCGGTTTTTTTACCCTGATAAAACAGAAATACCGTATACAGAATGACTCCCAAAAACAGCAAACCAGCTTCCGGCTTGCCGATACTGCCGTCTTGAATCATCCATAAAGCAACAAAACTGACACCCATCATGATCGGCACATCCTGACGGATCAGCTGTTGCGAAACCATCAGCGGCATAATCAATGCAGCTAAGCCCAGAATAAACAGAATATTAAAAATATTACTGCCCACCACATTGGCAATGGCCAACTCGGCTTGTCCGGAAAATGCCGCTTTTACACTGACCGCTAACTCCGGTGCGCTGGTACCAAAAGCCACCACCGTAAGACCCACGACTAAAGCCGGAATACCAAAGCTGGTTGCTAAACGAGAAGCACCTTTAACCAGTAATTCGGCACCGACAATCAACAAAACGAATCCTGCCGCTAACATTAACAACGTCATCTTCTTTATCCTTGATTAGGGCTTGTTTATCTTTCATATCCACCGCTGCTGGAGGCTATTTTTGTGTCCGACAAGGCGGAAAGCACGACGTGTAGCCTTCCTACATAAGTGATTGACAAATG
>NZ_DCSO01000038.1:5089-6983 GCF_002325665.1 Methylophaga sp. UBA1464 | reverse complement strand
CATTAAAAGGTAAATTCAGGTTTTGTTTCAGCGTGCACCATCGGCGCCACCACTGTTTCAAATAAATTTTCGGTTTGCCATTGCCACTCATCTGAACGGGTAATGCGCTGCACCTGCATAGCAGGAGCCTGGCCTGTTATAGCCACTAAATGGCCACCGACTTTAAGTGCATGAAGATAGTCTTCCGGAACCTCCAGGCAACTGGCCGTCAACACGATCACATCGATTCGATCAGCCAACTTCCAGCCATGGCTGGCATCACCGCAATGTAACACCACATTTTGCACACCAGCGGCTTCCAGTCGCGAACCAGCCAATCCAGACAGTTCGGCAAAATATTCAATACTAATGACGTTTGATGACAGTTTGGCGATCAATGCAGTAAAAAATCCACTGCCCGTGCCAACCTCCAGAACTGTATTAGCAGGCTTTAATTGCAAGGCCTGTAATATCCTTCCCTCTTCCAGAGGTGTCCACATAAACTGACCACAGCCGATGGGCAGACGAGTATCTGAATAGGCCAACGACTTATAATCATCAGAAACAAATTGAGCACGATCAATCTGCTGTAATGCTTCCAGAACATCAGGATTAGAAACTTCATTGGGCCGAACCTGCTGCCAGACCATATTGGAATGTGCTGGACTCATGGTATTTGACATGGTGATTTCCTAGACATCAGATACTACTTTTTAATCAGCTAGGATATGACCTTTCCAGAAGTGGTGCAACCGCATCCATAATGCTGATATCGGTTGAACAGGCGCTAGTTTTCAGGAATGTTTAAAACAGATTACCAATACAAACAGGTGGCTGCGAATTTGAGCTGGTAAGCCGTTTAATTTTTGCTTCAACCGCGCTTGGTTGCTCTGTGAAACAATGGCTCATGTACCGATTCACGAGAAAAGCGCCAGCAGGCAATGACAACCGCCAGGGAAGAAAATACCAGAAGTACCCCAATATCCATCCAGATTGAAAAATCTGACTGGGCACCGGGAACAGCATGTTTTAATAAATCCACACCATAACTGAACGGATTAAACAGCACCACATAGCGCAGAATATCAGGTAACTGGCTGACCGGATAAAGCGCACCACTTAAGAAAAATACCGGGAAAATAAAGAAATTCATAATGACCGCAAAGTTATCCAGTGTTTTGGAAAATACTGCAATCAAACCGCCCATCGACGCACAGGCTACAGCGGTTAATAATGCGGGTGGAATTAATAGCAAGGCAATCTGTATATCAATCAAACCAATCAGCAATAGAATAACTAACAATAATAAAGCCTGCACCATAGCAGTTATGGTCGCAGCAATCAGTTTGGATAACACAATCCAGTAATGCGCCACTGGTGCAATCATCATCATGCGCATCACACCGAATTCTTTGTCATAGACCAGTGTTAATGCGGACAATAAAGCTGCAAATAACAAGGTCATCGCTAACACACCTGGCACCAAAAACTGCAGATAGCCTTCCTGCTGCGCCCCGCTTAACATACTGCCAACACCCGACCCAATGACCAGTAACCAGATCATCGGGCGCACCATTGAACTGAATAAACGGGCTTTTTGACGGAATAATTTTGTCAGCTCACGCCCAACAACGGCTTTAACCGGTAACCAACTCATGCTGCCTGCTCCTGTTCCGGTGGACAGACTTTCCAAAGATACACATCATTGAGATTCGGCTTACGCCAGCGCATGGCGTTAATACTGTTGCCCAATGCCTGTTGCAGAGAATGCAGATCAGTATCGGCATTTTTAATCAAAAAGCTCAATTGTTCATCTTCTATAATCGGTTGCCCAAACTTAGGCGTAAGCTCTGAGACGACATGCTCAATATCAGCACATTCAATTTCCAACACATACTCTGCCAGTTGTCGCATC
>NZ_DCSO01000038.1:0-4966 GCF_002325665.1 Methylophaga sp. UBA1464 | reverse complement strand
GTCGCATCAAATCTGTCGGTTTTCCCCCTTTTTGCAACACACCGCGCTGGATAAAATCCACGTGATCACAGGCCACAGCTTCTTCAAGATAATGCGTTGTGAGGAAGACTGTCATACCATGATCACGACGCAACTGCTCGACAAAACGCCAGATAGATCGTCGATTGGGTAAATCCAGGCCAATGGTCGGTTCGTCAAGAAATAGTACCTGGGGTTGATGCAATACGCCGCGGGCAATATCCACTGCCCGGCGTTGGCCTCCTGAAAGCGCCAGCAGTTTGGTATTACGCCGACTTCCAAGATTAAATACGGCTAATAATTCTTCGATACGTTCATTGGCTTGTTTTTTGGACATACCATAGAGTGCGGCAGCAAATTGCAGATTTTCGTCGACTGTCATCGTGCGATCCAAAGCCGAATCCTGAAACACCAGACCGACCGAACGGCGTATTGCCACTGGATCTGCCAATATGGATTGATTAACAATCCAGGCCTCACCCGCAGTAGGCGAAGTCATGGTGGTGAGCATATGAATAGTAGTGCTTTTGCCGGCGCCATTGGGGCCTAGCAGTCCGTAGCATTGGCCCGCTTTAACATGAAGATCCAGTCCATTTACCACAACGGCCTGACCATATCGCTTGGTCAGGCCGCTGGTCTTAATTGTTAGGGTCTGTTGATCTTTCATAGCCGCCTCTGTTGTGATTTAAAAAAACGCCACACAAGGCGTGAGCAATGTAGTTTGTGAGTTTCATCCATATATCTCTACCCTTTAGGGCTTAAGCTCAAAAAACGTTTAGCTCCATGAATGGAGTGATCGCACCGGTGCATCCTTGCACATCGTATGCAAAAGCAATGTCCGGAAAATTGCTTGTTCTGACGCTTTTGTAGTTATTCTAAATGAAAGACGAGTAAAGCTCCCGCGTACTGCCCCACGCCCCCTGACCTAACATCCATGCAGGCCACAAAGGCTGGGACACATTCCGACCACCTGCGTTGTAAATGATTTATGCAGAACCACTACATCACATTATCAACACCTTGTTGGAGGAAAAGCTCTTCCAGTAGTGGCGGCTATGAAACACCAATAGATATTTGCTCAGAACCCACTGATTTGTTTCGAGTTTTTCGGATTACGGAATACTAATGGTTTGGCAACTTCTGTTGGTTTTTCAGACTCCCTGCGACCCCGTTCAATCGCTTCATCGACCACATGACGATCAGGTGATTTGCTGCAAACCGGATCTGCCATGGCGGGATCGCCGGTCAGCATATACGCCTGACAACGACAGCCACCAAAGTCTTTTACTTTCTCATCACAGCTGCGGCAAGGCTCTTTCATCCAGTCAAAACCACGGAAGCGATTAAAGTCGTTTGAATCTTCCCAAATTTCCTTCACACTGGTATCGCGAACATTTGGCAAAGTCATGCCGGGTAATTCGCGGGCAGCATGACATGGTAAGGCCGTGCCATCCGGGGTAACGGTCAGGAACACATTGCCCCAGCCATTCATGCAGGCTTTTGGACGATCTTCATAATAGTCAGGAACGACATAGTAGATCTTCATATTGCCTTTTTGCTGTTCCTGGTACTCATGGGCAATACGTTCAGCTCTGACCAGCTGCTCTTTCAACGGCAATAGTTGATCACGATTATGCATCGCCCAACCATAATATTGCGTCGTGGCCAGCTCGACATAATCGGCATCCAGATTAATCGCCAGATCGAGGATTTCGTCGATTTTGTCGATATTCTGCCGATGCGTAACAAAACACAGCACCATCGGATAACCAGCGGCTTTAACCGCTTTGGCCATTTCAATTTTGTGTTGAAAGGCATCTGTCCCTGCAATCAGGTTATTGAGATCCTCTGAGCTCGCTTGGAAACTGACTTGAATATGATCCAGACCGGCTTCTTTAAAGGCTTTTGCCTTACTGGCATCCAAACCGATACCTGAAGTAATCAGGTTGGTATAGAAACCTAAATCACGTGCAGCTCGGATTAGCTCGATAATATCGGGACGAACCAAAGGCTCGCCACCCGACAATCCCAGCTGTGTTGCGCCCATTGCCCGGGCTTGTTTAAATACATCAATCCATTCCTCGGTGGTCAATTCGCTTTTGATTTTGGCGAAATCCATCGGGTTGGAACAATACGGACATTGCAATGGACAAGCATAGGTCAGCTCTGCCAATAGCCATAAAGGCTGCCGGATAGCATCACGTACATTCATCCCCAGAGCACCACCGGTGCTGCCGGGCGCTTTATTCTGCTCTGATCCAGTCGTTGCCATGTGCTTCCTCCAAAAACTGATAGACGTCATCGTCTAAATCTGCGCCATCGAATGCGACTTTTAGTTCTGCAATCAATTCGCTAACGGTTTGTTTCTTTTCACTTATACGCTTCAAAATTTCGCCAGCAGCAGGATTTAGTTTGACCATGCCTTCGGGATACAACAAAACATAACAATCCTGCATGGGCTCCCATTGAAAGCGGTAACCTAATGCCAGTACCGGCACACTGTCTGCGTTAAATACGCGCTCTGTCATTTTTCAACATCCATACAATAAGGTGGGCGATCTTCAATATACGCCATCCACATTGCATCCAGCATGGTCCACAAGATATCCAGCTTGAACTGCAACAGATCCAGTGCACGCTGTTGTTTCTCGCGTGTATCACAATAATCCAGCGTGATCTGCAAGCCATGTTCAACATCACGCCGCGCTTCGCTTAAGCGTTTGCGGAAATAACGATAGCCACGCTCATCAATCCATGGATATAGTTCAGGCCAGTTATCCAGACGCGCCTGATGAATTTTCGGGGCAAACAACTCGGTTAATGAAGAGCCTGCGGCTTCCTGCCATGGTGCCCGACGGGCAAAATTGACATAGGCATCAATCGCAAAGCGCACACCGGGTAATACATGTTCATACGATGTCAGTTCCTGACGTGTCAGACCTACCGCTTCACCCAGTTGTAACCAGGCTTCGATACCACCTTCCTGACCTTCAAAACCATCGTGATCCAGAATGCGTTGTACCCAGTGTTTACGTACCTCGGCATCTTCACAGTTGGCCATAATCGCCGCATCCTTAATAGGAATCGCAGTTTGGTAATAAAAACGGTTTGCCACCCAACCCTGAACCTGTTTCTGATTCAGTTTTCCCGTATGCATCAATTTATGAAACGGATGATTGATGTGATAAAACTGCTCTTTATCACGCAGCTTTTGTTCGAATTCTTCTTTTGACCAAGGTGTGTTGTCAGCCATCGTTTGCCCTTTCCCGATTGTTATAGCTCAATATCCATACCGTCGTATGCCAACTCGATTCCTGCGTTGTTGAGCACCTGACGTTCTGCCGATTCTTCATTAAGGATCGGGTTGGTATTATTAATATGAATCAAAATCTTGCGCGGACGTTCCATCGAATTTAAAAAACTGATGGTGCCGCCCTCTTCCGACTGATTAATATGGCCCATTTCCTGAGCCCGTTTATCACTGATGCCTTCTTTTGACATCTCGTCATCGGTCCATACCGTGCCATCCACCAGAACTACATCGGCATTACGCATAAATTCGAGTACATGATCTTCGACCACGCCCAAACCCGGCGCATAAAACACATTCTTACCCGTACGGCTATCTTCAACACGAATACCGACATTGTCACCTGGCACCGTATTGTGGCGATGAGGTGAATACGGTGGTGCTTCGCTTTTTAATGGCACAGCGGTAAATATAAGGCCCGGTGCTGCCGGGATGGTAAATGACTGTAAATCAGTTTTGATTTCATGCCAGTTGATGCCACGGAAATGGCCGAGAATATTAAATACCGGAAAGCCCGTAGTCAGGTCGCTGTGTACGGCTTCAGTACAGTAGATATCCCATGGTTTATTATGCTCGCGCAGAGTCAGCAATCCCGTAACATGATCAATTTGTGCATCAGTGATCAGAATGGCTTTGATAGCGGTGTCACGAACTTCTCTGGCTGGTTGTAACGCCGGGAAATCATCCATTTGTTTCTTGATATCCGGTGATGCATTAAACAGAATCCAATCAATACCATCGGAACTTATCGCGATCGAGGACTGTGTACGTGGGCTCGCTTTTACTGTTCCTTCTCGCACGCCCTTACAGTTATTGCAGTTGCAATTCCATTGTGGAAAGCCTCCGCCGGCGCCTGAACCCATGACATGTATGTGCATATTTCTCTTTCCTGTCGACTCTTTAGCAAATCACACTGATTTATTATGAATTAATCATAGTAACGTAAAGCAGTCTGATTTGCTGGCCGGTTGAAGATGCCCGGAGCATTTGCTCCGGACACATATCCGAACGTTAAAATTAACGGTTGCAGATATACATGGTGACTTCAAAACCGAAACGCATGTCTGAATATTCTGGTTTAGTCCACATAATAATTTCCTCTCTATAGGTTATTTATAACGCCGTCTGAACTATTCAGACGGTATGTGAATATTACGGCGAAGTAAGATAAGTAGCGTCAGCAATTAACGCCTTGGTGTTCAGGATTTTCCTGAATGGGTATCAGGAAAAATAGCCTGATTTAATGTTATGAAATTATTTAAATTAAGCAAAAAAAAAACCCGACATCAATGATGCCGGGTTCTTAATTTTACTTAACTGTCTATTTATTAACTATAGACTTTATCTTTAGCTGTATTACAGGCTAAATACGCTCAGAACACCACCCAGGTTAGTCCAGCTAGACAGTGCTTTGTAAGCACCAACTGCACCAAGACCGTCTGAGTCATTTTCCAAACTTGGGATAGCCATACCGATACCAGCCCAACCACCTACACCAGACAGGATAGAAATATACTGTTTGTTGTTGTGTTTGTAGGTGTTGACGTTACCGATGATGCCTGATGGAGTTTTGAATCTCCACAGTTCACGGCCAGATTGCGCATCAACTGCTTTTAGGTAACCTTCCAGTGTGCCGTA
>NZ_DCSO01000032.1:6095-6568 GCF_002325665.1 Methylophaga sp. UBA1464 | reverse complement strand
TCAGTATAAATCTGACATTCATCTGCTTTCAGGGCGGCAGCTAATGCTACTGCCGTGGTATCAGAACCACCGCGCCCCAAAGTTGTAATGTTGCCTTGTTCATCACAACCTTGAAAACCGGCGACCACAACGACTTTGCCTTCTGCAAGATCCTCACGCATTTTTTCATCATCAATCTGCATGATGCGGGCTTTATTATGCGCATCGTCAGTCAGGATCTTTACTTGAGATCCGGTATAGGATTGTGCGGGCATACCCATTTGTTGCAATGTCATGCTGAGCAGAGCGATAGTGACTTGTTCACCCGTTGACAGCAAAACATCCAGTTCACGTCCTCGCGGATGTGGCGTTATTTCCTTTGCCAAAGCCAGCAAACGGTTGGTTTCGCCACTCATAGCGGATACCACAACGACGATATCATGACCATCTTTGCGATATTGGATAACTTTTTTAGCGACTTCCTGGATACGTTC
>NZ_DCSO01000032.1:5791-5930 GCF_002325665.1 Methylophaga sp. UBA1464 | reverse complement strand
ACTGAAGTACCGCCGTATTTTTGTACGATAAGTGCCATGACTTAATTTTCCAGCTTAGATGCCACCCAAGTGGTGACGGAGTCGAGTGCAGCAGTTAATTTTTGTGGTTCGCTACCACCGCCTTGTGCCATATCTGGTC
>NZ_DCSO01000032.1:0-5721 GCF_002325665.1 Methylophaga sp. UBA1464 | reverse complement strand
ATCTGGTCGGCCGCCACCTTTACCACCGACTTGTGCGGCGACATGTGATACCAGATCACCAGCACGAATTTTATCGGTCACATCTTTCGTGACACCGGCAATCAAGGTGATTTTCTCACCTTCTACCGCAGCCAGAATAATGGCGGCGCTACCCAGTTTATTTTTAAGTTGATCAACGGCTTCACGCAGACTTTTAACGTCGGCGCCTTCGAGATTGGCAGCGAGCACTTTGATAGAACCAATCTCCGTTGCTGAAGCAGCTAAATCCGAACCGGCACTGCTGGCCAGTTTTGATTTGAGGGATTCCAGTTCTTTTTCCAGTTGACGAGTGCGTTGCACCAGTTGCTGCGTTTTCTCTTCGACATTCTCTGGTTTGGCTTTGACCAAATCAGTTAGCCGGTTGAGACGGTTTTCAGACTGTTCAATATAGTTCAGTGCCGCTTCACCGGTGACAGCTTCAATACGACGAACCCCTGAAGCGATACCGGTTTCATTGGTGATTTTCAACAGACCAATATCACCCGTGTGACCAACATGTGTGCCACCGCAAAGTTCAACCGAAAATTCACCCATGCTCAGTACCCGAACTTCATCATCATACTTTTCGCCGAACAATGCCATTGCTCCACTTTTACGAGCCTTTTCAATTGGCATAAGGCGCGTTTCAACCGTGTGGTTTACGCGGATGTGCTGATTAACCAGCCGTTCTATTTCACGTAATTGTTCAGCCGAAACCGGTTCAAAATGTGAAAAATCGAAACGCAGTCGTTGTGAATCGACCAACGAACCTTTTTGCGTGACATGTTCACCGAGAATTTTACGCAAAGCAGCATGTAGCAGATGCGTGGCAGAGTGGTTAAGTGCTGTTGCCTGACGGTTATATTCATCTACGTGGGCAATCACCGGCTGACCTACTTCAAAGGTACCATCCTTACATTCACCAATATGTGTAAAGGCTTTGCCCTGTTTGCGTGTGTCTTTAACAATGAAGTGCGCACCAGCCGTGTTGATTTCGCCTTGATCGCCCACCTGACCACCGGATTCGGCATAAAAAGGCGTGTGGTCCAGAACGATAATGCCTTGCTGCCCGGCATGCAGTTTATCGACATTTTCGCCATCAACGAGCAGAGCAGTTATAACACCTTCATTACGCACATGGTCATAACCACAAAAAACGGTTTCGCCATCAATAATCAGTGTTTCGGATAAACCACCACCAAATTGACTGGCACTGCGTGCACGATTACGTTGTGCTTCCATGTGACGTTCAAAACCTGCCACATCAATCGTCAAACCGCGTTCACGGGCGATATCGGCGGTTAAATCAATCGGGAAGCCGTAGGTGTCATACAACAGGAAAATGGTTTCACCAGGAATTTCTTTATCCGCCATTTCGTCAATCGCGTGATCCAGAATTTTCAATCCATTATCCAATGTATCGGCAAAGCGTTCTTCTTCAATTTGCAAAGCCTGTTCAACAATCGCCTGTGCCTTGGAAAGTTCGGGGAAGGCTTCGCCCATTTCATCGACCAATGGCTGAACAAGTTTGTAGAAGAATGCTTCTTTTAACCCAAGCTTATGTCCATGCCGAATGGCGCGACGAATAATACGGCGCAACACATAACCACGACCTTCATTAGATGGTTGCACGCCATCGGTGATCATAAAGGCACAGGAACGAATATGGTCAGCGATAACGCGTAACGAGGTGTTGCTGGAATCAGTGGTTCCCGACAGCTTTTGAATCGCTTTGATCAGATTCTGGAACAGGTCAATGTCGTAATTATTATGTTTATGCTGGAGCACCGCGGCTAAACGTTCCAGACCCATGCCGGTATCCACCGACGGTTTAGGCAGGGGAGTCAGCGTGCCATCAGCAGAACGGTCAAACTGCATAAAGACCAGATTCCAGATCTCGATATAACGATCGCCATCTTCTTCCGGTGTACCAGGAGGGCCGCCAGCTACTTCCGGGCCGTGGTCATAGAATATTTCTGAGCAGGGGCCACATGGACCAGTGTCACCCATTGACCAGAAATTATCTTTAGCACCGATACGGGAGAAGCGTGAAGCATCGACACCAATTTCGTTTAACCAGATATCAGCGGCTTCATCATCTTCCTCAAATACCGTGATCCATAGTTTATCTGCTGGCAGCTGTAATGTTTCAGTCAGAAATTCCCAGGCGTATCGAATCGCTTCACGCTTGAAATAATCACCGAAACTGAAGTTGCCGAGCATTTCAAAGAATGTATGGTGGCGGGCGGTATAACCGACATTTTCAAGATCGTTGTGTTTACCACCGGCACGTACGCAGCGCTGAGTTGTTGTCGCGCGCGTGTACTTTCGGGTTTCCTGACCGAGAAAGACTTCTTTAAACTGAACCATGCCGGCATTGGTAAACAACAATGTCGGGTCATTGGCCGGAATTAATGGGCTACTGGAAACGACTTCGTGACCTTTGTCAGCAAAGAAGTCCAGAAATAATTTGCGTATATCAGCGCTCGTTTTCATTAGTTCAGTTCAAAACTTTCCGTTATTTGTTCATGAGTAAAGCCCCGATATTGTAAAAACCGCATCTGCTTGGCACGGTCTTTATAATCATCGGGACTCTGCTCGCCAAAACGCTTGCACCGAACTTCGATGGCAAGCGCAAACCAATCAGTTTCTGCCTGTTGTATGGTGGAGTTAATCAGTTCATCCGCCACACCTTTTTGTTTCATTTCCTGCCGAATTCGCAACTCACCATAGCCCCGTAGGGCACGGGATCGGATAAACGCTTCGGCAAAACGTTGATCATCCTGCAAGCCACTTTGTTGCAGCTTTTCTAAAGCGGCATGAATTTTATCTGTTTCATGACCGGCTTGTTGAAGTTTTTGCTGTAATTCGGCGGCGCTATGTTCCCGTCTGGCTAAATAACCAATGGCCTGTTCGGTTGCAGAGCGGGATTTCACGCGTCGATTTCATCATCCACAGGGGTTTCAGCGCTTACCTTGATGTTCTTTGGCATCATCACAGCACGAATTTTCGCTTCGATATCCTTCGCCATTTCCGGATGTTCTTTCAGGTAAATACGTACATTGTCTTTACCCTGACCAATTCGATTGCCGTCATAGCTGTACCATGCGCCGGATTTTTCGACGATATTTTCGCTGACACCCAAATCAATCAATTCGCCTTCGCGAGAGATGCCTTCACCATAGAGAATATCGAATTCGACTTGCTTGAACGGCGGAGCGACTTTATTTTTTACGACTTTCACACGGGTTTCGTTGCCCAGAATTTCATCGCCTTTTTTGATCGCGCCAATCCGGCGAATATCCAGTCGGACTGAAGCATAGAACTTAAGCGCATTACCACCGGTAGTTGTTTCAGGATTACCAAACATAACGCCGATTTTCATGCGGATTTGGTTGATGAAGATAACCAGTGTGTTGGAACGTTTGATATTGGCCGTCAGTTTACGTAAAGCCTGAGACATCAAACGGGCTTGAAGCCCCATGTGACTGTCACCCATATCACCTTCGATTTCAGCTTTAGGCGTCAATGCGGCAACTGAATCGACCACGACAATATCAACGGCACCAGAACGGACCAGCATATCGGTGATTTCCAGCGCCTGCTCACCAGTGTCAGGTTGAGAGACCAGCAGATCATCGATATTGACGCCCAGTTTTTCAGCATAAAGGGGATCAAGCGCATGTTCGGCATCGACAAATGCAGCGGTGCCCCCCAGTTTTTGCATTTCGGCAATGGCGTGCAGCGTCAGCGTGGTTTTACCGGAAGATTCCGGGCCGTAGATCTCAACGACACGACCACGTGGTAAACCGCCGATACCCAGGGCAACGTCTAGCCCAATTGAGCCTGTTGAAACCGCATCGATATCACGGTGGGCCGTTCCGTCGCCCAAACGCATTACGGCACCTTTGCCAAATTGTTTTTCGATTTGACCTAAGGCGGCGCCAAGCGCTTTCTTCTTGTTTTCATCCATTTGGTGTGCCCTTTAGCTGATATCAGAAAACTATGGATTATCACACAGATAGCCATGTCTCACCAGCGTCGATTGCGGTTTCAAACAGGCATTTAGTGGATATTAATTTTGTATTTGAGCTCAGGCGTAATATTCGGTGGAAGCTAATTTTTTCACCAAACCATCAAGTGCGATAAATACGGCCTGGCGGCGAATGAATTCGCGATTGCCGCGCAGATAAAAGGTATTACAAAACACACTTTGTTTATCGGCCCAGGCAAAACAGACGGTTCCAACAGGTTTTTCCTCTGAACCGCCATCGGGGCCAGCAATTCCGCTTATTGCTACAGATATATCGGTATAGAAATTTTGGATGGCACCAGAGGCCATTTCAATCACGGTTTGCTCACTGACAGCACCATATTTTTCAAGCGTACTGAGCTGTACATCAAGATGTTGCTGTTTGATTTGATTGCTGTAGCTGACGATGCCACCTTCAAACCAGGCAGAGCTTCCCGGTAAATCGGTACAACATTTTGCCAGCCAGCCACCGGTACACGACTCGGCGGTGACTAATCGCAGGCCTTTTGATTGAAGCGCCTGTGCCAGTTGCTGGGTAAGCTGATAAAGTGTTGCGTCAGAATAATCTTGCATACGCTAAACTATAAAAATGACCGAAAAAACCAATCATACGCCAATGATGCAGCAATATCTGCGGATCAAGGCTGAACATCCGGAATTATTATTGTTTTATCGAATGGGCGACTTTTATGAGTTGTTTTTCGATGATGCACATAAGGCTGCTGAGCTCCTCGATATCACGCTGACTGCCCGCGGTAATAGTAACGGTGCTCCCATTCCAATGGCGGGTGTGCCTTATCATGCTGCTGAAGGCTATCTGGCCAGATTACTTAAGTCGGGTGTGCCAGTGGCCATTTGCGAGCAGATTGGTGACCCTGCAACGAGTAAAGGTCCGGTTGAACGTAAGGTAGTCAGGGTGTTGACACCCGGTACGTTAACCGATGAAGCCTTACTCGACAGCAAACAAGACAATTTACTGGTGGCGATAGCCCGGCAAAAGGATCAATACGGATTAGCCGTCGCTGAAATCAGCAGTGGTCGTTTTGAAGTTTGTCAGCATGAGTCATTAAATGATCTGCTTGCAGATTTAGCCAGACTGCAACCCGCAGAAATTTTGATTGATGACAGTCATGGCGAATCATTTAATAGCTATAACAAACTACTGCGGTTTGTCCCGGAATGGCATTTTGGTCTGGACGCGGCTCGTCGCCGTTTATGTGAGCATTTTGGAACCACAGACCTGAAAGGGTTTGGCTGTGAGGAGCTGCCGCTGGCCATTATGGCAGCAGGCTGTTTACTGAATTATGCTCAGCAAACGCATCGGACAGCACTGCCGCAATTACGCAAAATCAGTGTGGAAACACCCGTTAATAGCATTCGTATTGATCCGCAGTCCAGACGGAATCTGGAACTGGAACAGAATCTGTCAGGTGGTCGTGAAAATACCTTGTTATCAGTACTCGATAACACTGTTACTCCGATGGGAACACGCTTGCTTCGGCGTTGGTTATTGCAACCCAAACGCGATTTAACGATTTTGCAGCAACGTCAGGAGGCAATTGGCAATCTTATTGAAGCAGATGTCATTGCTTTCGCTCAAACCCTGTTAAAACCGTTGGGTGATATCGAGCGTATTGTGACCCGTTTAGCCCTTTGTAGCGCCCGTCCCA
>NZ_DCSO01000069.1:2858-3034 GCF_002325665.1 Methylophaga sp. UBA1464 | reverse complement strand
CGATTGAATATGGTGCTGATATTGTGGTGCATTCGCTGACTAAATATATGGGCGGTTATCGCACAACATTGGGTGGCATTATTGTCGATTCCGGCAAGTTCCCCTGGGCCGAACATAAAGAAAGATTTCCGGTTTTGAATCAACCCGAACCGGCCTATCACGGCGTGGTCTATACC
>NZ_DCSO01000069.1:431-2699 GCF_002325665.1 Methylophaga sp. UBA1464 | reverse complement strand
CCTATCACGGCGTGGTCTATACCGAGCAGTTTGCAGAAGCAGCTTTTATTGCCAGGGCGCGGACAGTGCCATTACGTAATACCGGTTCTGCTTTATCGCCAATGAATGCCTTTTTATTATTGCAGGGTATCGAAACCTTATCGTTGCGTATGGAACGGCACTGTGAAAATGCCATTGCAGTCGCAAAATATCTACAGCAGCATCCCAAGGTTGAGTGGGTGAACTATGCTGGACTGGAAGGGGACAAATATTTCGATTTGGCTCAAAAATACTTTAATGGGAAACCGTCCTCTATCCTGACCTTTGGCATTAAAGGTGGCTTTGATAACGGCGTTAAATTCTATGATGCGTTGAAGTTAGTTAAACGCCTGGTGAATATTGGTGATACCAAGTCACTGGCCTGTCATCCTGCTTCGACCACACATCGTCAGCTGGAAGAAGCCGAACTCAAAGCAGCTGGAGTGACCCCCGAAATGCTTCGACTGTGTATTGGTATCGAGCATATCAATGATATTCTCGGAGATTTGGAACAAGCTTTTTCTGCGGTTTAAAATCAATAATCCCGGCCTGTAACAGGGCCGGGATTTTTTAAATGAGCTTCCAGCGAATACTTTCACCTGCACGCATGGGTACCAATGTCTCATCAGCAAATTCCAACGTGTCGGGAACCTGCCAATCCGCTTTTTGCAACGTGATTTGCCGGGTGTTTCTGGGCAGTCCATAAAAGTCTGCTCCATAGAAGCTGGCAAAACCTTCCAGTTTGTCTAAACATTCGTGCGTATCAAATACTTCAGCATACAGTTCGATAGCTGCATGTGCGCTGTAAATTCCGGCACAACCGCATGCGTTTTCCTTGCTGTTGCGGGTATGAGGCGCACTATCGGTTCCCAGGAAGAATTTTGGATTGCTGCTGGTGGCTGCGACAATCAATGCTTTCTGATGGGTATTGCGCTTGAGTACAGGCAAGCAGAAATGATGGGGTCGGATTCCGCCTACCAGCATATCGTTACGATTTAGCAGCAAATGATGAGGTGTAATGGTCGCGGCCACAAAATTACTGGCCTGGGCAACGAAATCAGCCGCATCTTTTGTCGTTATATGTTCAAAAACAATTTTCAGTTCCGGAAAGTCACGTAATAACGGAATCAGCTTTTCATCGATAAAAACTTTTTCACGATCAAAGATGTCGGTTTGACTGTGCGTGACTTCTCCATGCAGCAATAAAGGCATGCCAGCCTGCTGCATGGTTTCCAGTGTTTTATAACAGTTGCTGATATTGGTTACGCCAGCATCTGAGTTGGTTGTCGCGCCAGCAGGGTAAAGTTTCACTGCTTTGATAAAACCAGCTTGTTTAGCCTCGACAATATCCTGAGGCTGAGTATTATCAGTCAGATACAAGGTCATTAATGGTTCAAAGTCAGACGCTGCTGGCCGGGCATCAAGGATTCGCTTTCTATAGGCAGCGGCCTGTTCCACATTGGTGACCGGTGGACGCAGATTGGGCATGACGATGGCCCGATTAAAACATCTTGCTGTATCGGCAACGGTGCGTTGTAATGCTTTATTATCGCGCAAGTGAAGATGCCAGTCGTCAGGCTGAGTAATCGTAATCGTGTTCATTGCTTGTTTTGTCATACAGCAAATTATGCCATAGCTATTTACTTTTGCTGCTGAAAAATTGTTTTGCGTTGAATAGAAAGGTAGCATCAGAAGGTGGTTTTTCTTGACCTTGACGGGCATTCACAGTAACTTTACCCGTTTGATATTTTGAAGCAGATCGCGTTAGCGATACGAGAGAGGAAGACGTGGAATTAAGCGGTGCCGAGATTCTGGTCCATTGTCTAAAAGACGAAGGGGTTGAGTATTTGTTTGGCTATCCGGGTGGTGCAGTGCTGCATATTTATGATGCGCTGTATAACCAGGAAGAGGTCAAGCATATCCTTGTGCGCCATGAACAGGCAGCGACTCATGCTGCAGATGGTTATGCGCGCGCTACCGGTAAGCCCGGTGTGGTGCTGGTAACTTCAGGTCCTGGTGCCACAAATGCGGTTACCGGTATTGCTACTGCTTATATGGACTCCATTCCAATGGTGGTTATTACTGGTCAGGTAGCCACGGCCAACATCGGCAGTGATGCTTTCCAGGAAGTGGATTCCGTTGGTATTACACGTCCATGCGTTAAACATAACTTTTTAGTTAAAGATATTAACGATCTGGCGGAGACCATCAAAAAAGCTTTTTATGTAGCAACTACAGGTCGTCCCGGTT
>NZ_DCSO01000069.1:0-268 GCF_002325665.1 Methylophaga sp. UBA1464 | reverse complement strand
GTTGTGGTTGATGTTCCGAAAGACATTACGGATCCGAACATCAAGATTCCTTATGTTTATCCCGAGAGTGTTCATATGCGCTCTTATCAACCCATTACCAAAGGCCATCCGGGTCAGATTAAGCGTGCAGTGGAGTTATTGCTGACTGCCAAAAAACCAATGGTTTATACCGGAGGGGGGGTAGTGTTAGGCAATGCCGCTGAACAGCTACGGACTTTTGTCAATACTTTAGGGTATCCGGTTACCTCAACACTGATGGGGTTAGGCT
>NZ_DCSO01000008.1:1365-2831 GCF_002325665.1 Methylophaga sp. UBA1464 | reverse complement strand
CTCTGGAACGGGTACAGCTCTATTTCCCCGATCCATGGCATAAAAAACGTCATCATAAACGCCGTATTATTCAGCCAGCTTTTGTTGAAATACTGGCACACAAAATTCATCCGGGTGGTTTTTTACATATGGCCACCGACTGGCAGGATTATGCAGAACAAATGCTTCAGGATCTGTCAGCAAGTTCGGATTTCATCAATACCAGTATTACCGGTGATTACATTCCACGCCCGGAGTTTCGTCCACTGACCAAATTTGAACAACGTGGCCATCGCCTGGGCCATGGTGTCTGGGATTTACTTTTTCAACGCCGTTAATTATGACAAACTTGCTTCATTTGTGTGCTTGAGCTAGTTTCGCCATTTAACTATTCAATTTTCTTACAGGTAAAGCCGCCATGACTATGTCCCGTTCAACGCAGTTAAGTTTTTATGTTTTGTTCGGGGCGGCCAGCAGCTCTGCTGGTGCAGCAGGTTATGCCTTAATTGAACAAAGTATTACCGGCCTGGGACGAGCTTTTTCAGGCAGTGCTGCTGTGGCGGATGATGCCAGTACCATCTTTTTCAATCCGGCCGGTCTGACCAATTTATCCCGTAAAGAAATGAATATGGGGTTAAACCTGATTGGTCCCCGTGCAGAGTTTTCTGATCGTGGTTCGAATGTCAATGGCACGCCATTAATTGGCGGTGATGGCAATAATGCCGGTGAACTGGCAGCCGTACCTAACTTTTATTATGCTCAGCCATTAAATGATCATACGGTGGTGGGCATCGGCGTAGGCGCTCCTTTTGGCCTGGTCACAGATTATGGCGATAGTTGGCAAGGTCGTTACCATGCCATCCGTTCCGATTTGTTAACCATCAATATCAACCCCAGCATCGCTTTTAAAGCAACTGAAAAACTGTCATTAGGGTTTGGGGTAAACCTGCAATATATCGATTTGGAATTAACTCAGGCTGCCAATTTTGGTGTTTTAACAGGCACACCACAACAGAATGATGGTCGAGTACGGTTAACGGCGGATGACTGGAGTTGGGGTTACAATCTTGGTATGACATATCAATTTACAGAAGCCACGCGCATGGGAGTGAGTTATCGCTCTAAAATCACTCATGATTTAAAAGGCGATGGTGAGTTTCGTATTCCTGACAATACCCAGGCCACTGCTTCAGCACTTGGTTTTGAAGATGGCAAAATTGATGGTGGCGTCACTTTACCCGAAACCCTCTCTGTCGCGTTACTTCATCAGTTAACCCCAAAATTAGCGTTGATGGCCGACGCGACATGGACACGCTGGAGCCGGTTTGAAGAGTTACGAATTAATTCGGATGTTGATCGTCTTAATTCAGTCAAAGCAGAAGACTGGGATAATTCAATGCGTTATGGTCTTGGTCTGGAGTATCAGGCGAATGACCGCTGGTCATGGCGTGCAGGTGTTGCCTATGATGAAACCCCAATTCCTAACG
>NZ_DCSO01000008.1:0-1316 GCF_002325665.1 Methylophaga sp. UBA1464 | reverse complement strand
ACGCCGAACGCCCCGAATCCCGGATAGTGACCGGACATGGATCGCCGTTGGGGCAAGTTATCAATACAGCGACAACATTGTCCTTGATGCGGCTTATAGTCATATATTTATGAAAGACACCAACATAGACGATACCGATTCAAACGGCAATCAGCTGCTGGGCAAATATAAAAATTCTGTTGATATTGTAGGTGTTCAGTTACGTTGGTATTTTGATTAATCATGAGCAGTAGCGATTACATTTCACCTGATGAGGCGCAAACGCTTTATGGCTTGTTTTCCGAACGGGTAAAACGCAGCGCTGATAAAGAGGCCTATGGCTATTTTGATAACGAGAATCAAAGCTGGTTAAGCCTCAGTTGGCAGCAGGTTGCAGATTCAGTCCATCTCTGGCAACAAGCCTTGCAACAGGAAAATCTGCGCAAAGGTGATCGGGTTGCACTCAATCTGCGTAATAGCAAGGAGTGGATATTTTTCGATCTGGCAGCGTTAAGTCTGGGCTTGGTTGTGGTGCCGCTTTATCCTGATGATCGGCCTGACAATGTTGCCTACATTCTGCAAGATGCCGATGTGCGTTTATTGTTAGTCAATAGCGCCAGGCAATGGTCGGCAATCAGGGCCGTATTACCTGAAGAGCATAGCCTCAGACGAATCATTATTTTCAATGAGGAATCCCCGGAAACGGATCTGCCATATACCCAGCTGCACGAATGGCTGGATGTGGCTGATACCGAAGTTGTTATCTCCCCGTCCGCACCGGATCAGGTGGCATCGATTATTTATACTTCAGGTACTACCGGCCGTTCAAAAGGCGTAATGCTCAGTCACCGGAATATGTTGTCAGTTGCATACGGCTCATTACAGTTCTTTGAAATTCTGCCTGAAGATATATTCTTATCCTTTTTACCTTTGTCACACACCTTGGAACGCACTGGTGGTTATTATCTACCGATGATGGCTGGCTCCAAAGTCGTTTTTTCACGCAGTATTCCCCTGCTTGCCGATGATATGCGACAGGTTCAGCCCACCATTATGATCGCAGTGCCCAGAATTTTTGAACGTATTTATGACCGTGTTCAAAAGCAACTTTCTGATAGTAATGTGCTGCGTAGGTTTATATTCAAATTGGCGGTGAACGTTGGCTGGAAAAAATTTCACTACCACCAGGGCCGAAACTCCTGGTCTCCATTGTTTCTGTTATCGCCATTATTGAATAAGCTGGTAGCTCATAAATTTCACCAGAGGCTCGGTGGTCGTTTGCGTTTAGCGGTCAGCGGTGGCGCAGCGCTTCCCAACTATGCCGCTAAAATGTTCAT
>NZ_DCSO01000092.1:0-5346 GCF_002325665.1 Methylophaga sp. UBA1464 | reverse complement strand
GCTGCATGACCACTCTGCCACCCAGCCAGGGTACTTCATCTTAAGCTATCCAAAACTAAAAAGCCGCAGTAGTGACTTGGACTGACCGCGGCTTTTTTTATTCTTGGAGCGGGAAACGAGATTCGAACTCGCGACCCCAACCTTGGCAAGGTTGTGCTCTACCACTGAGCTATTCCCGCTTAGGAAGACGTGCATTATAGGCACTTAATATTTTCTGTCAACCCTTATCTACCAACACTGGCAAGGCTGCTTTCAAGTAACTGATCATTGAGGTCAATGTGAGTAAAGCGGCTATGTATAAGAGGCCCACGCCAATCTCAAAAACCGGTAATCCAAACAGCGGTTTATAGAATATCAGACAGCCAATGGCAATCATTTGAAAGGTCGTTTTCCACTTGCCGATCGAGGAAACCTGAACCACATGACGGGCACCGATTTCAGCCATCCATTCACGTAATGCGGAAATGGTGATTTCACGAAATACAATGACAATCACTGGCAGCAAGATAAACCAGACCGGTGACTTATAAAGAATCAACAATAACGCGACCACAACGATTAACTTATCGGCTACCGGATCGATAAAGGCGCCGAAAGGTGACGTGAGATTCATGCGCCGGGCCAGATAACCATCAAGCCAATCGGTAATGCCCGCCAGCACAAACACCACGGTTGCCCAAACGGTCGCACTTGGATTAGGAACAAAATACAGTATGACTAGAACAGGTATCAGTAAGACCCTGAGCAGACTGAGCAGATTTGGTAAATTCAGCATATTAATGTCGTTAAAAACTACAGATAATACCTATGTTAGCACTATGCAGCATTTAATTGTCCGGATGGAACAGGTCATATATTTTCTGAGCCAGAGCGGCGCTGATGCCTTCCACTCTTTGCAGGTCTTCCACTCCGGCACGTTTAACCTCTTGAAGACCACCAAATTGCTGCAATATTTTTTGTCGACGCTTTGGTCCCAGCCCTGCAATATCTTCTAATGAGGAAGTTTTTCGTGCTTTGGCACGACGTTGCCGATGCCCTGTGATGGCAAAACGATGTGCCTCATCTCGCACTTGCTGTAATAAATGTAATGCCGGTGAATCGGCAGATAAAGTAACTTCGCCTGCACGACCAACCAGAAATAATGTTTCTTCGCCGGGTTTACGAGCCGGGCCTTTGGCGATACCCAAAATTGGTAAATCGCTTAAATTTAATTCAGCCAGTACTTCCTGAGCTTCTTTGATTTGGCCTTTGCCCCCATCAATCAATAATAAATCCGGACGTTTGCCTTCCCCGTTATTCAAACGGGTAAAGCGTCGGCTTAAGGCTTGATTCATTGCCGCATAATCGTCGCCCCCCGTAATGCCTTCAATATTGAATTTACGGTAGTCACTTTTAATCGCGCCTTCCAGACCAAACACCACGCAGGAAGCGACTGTGCGCTCACCACGGGTATGACTGATATCAAAACATTCAATGCGTTTAGGCAATTCATCGAGAGCCAACGCATCCTGCAGCATTTCAAAACGCTGCATCAGATTGGAACGACTGCTAATTCGCTGCGTCAGACTAATCTCGGCATTGGTCATGGCCATTTGTAGCCATCGGGTTGCATGTCCACGTTGCGGTTTTCGCAGGATGACTTTATGTCCGGATTCAGTCTGCAATACATCTTGTAACAGTTGAGCATCTTCCACTTCATGGCTGAGCAGAATTTCGGCAGGTACATCTTTACCTAAGTAATACTGTGGGATAAACGCGGTTAGCAATTCTGACTCGGTCAGATCCGATGAACCTTTGGGGAAATAGGATTTACTGCCCAAGTTTCTGCCCCCACGAACAAAGCTGACTTCCACCACGGCAAGACCATCACGCACAATCGCGGCCAGCACATCAGAATCGCCTTGCATGGAGCTGACATATTGTCGTTCTTGAACTCGTCGCAGGCTGATGATCTTGTCGCGGATAGAAGCCGCTTGTTCAAACTGCAGATTCTGCGAAGCGACATCCATCTGGTTACTCAGCTCATCCATAACCTGCTGGTTTTTTCCTTCCAGGAACATGATGGTGTGCTGCACATCTTTTTGGTAATCACTCTCAGAAATCAGCCCCACACAGGGTGCCGTGCAACGTTTGATTTGATATTGCAGACAAGGCCGGCTGCGGTTTTGATAATAACTGTCTTCACACTGACGCACCGGAAACAGTTTCTGCAGCAGATTCAGACTTTCACGCACGGCACCGGCACTGGGGTAAGGTCCGAAATATTTGCCTTTTTTACGCTTGGCACCGCGATGCACACTTAATCGTGGAAAGTCATCACCAGAAATCAATAAGTATGGGTAGGATTTATCATCACGCAATAACACGTTGTAACGTGGCATCAGCTCCTTGATCAGGTTGTTTTCCAGTATCAGGGCTTCGTTTTCAGTATGGGTAACGGTGGTCTCAATCGCCGCGATCTGCGCAACCATCACCTGTGTTTTGCTGGTTAAACCACTGCTGCGAAAATAACTGCCTACACGTTTTTTGAGGTTTTTGGCTTTACCGACATAAATAACGGTACCTTCCGCATCGATCATGCGATAGACACCAGGCCGGCTGGTAAGTGATTTTACAAAACTGACCGGATCGAAATGGGATTCTATAGTGGGGTTTTCAGCCTGACTCATTAAATTTCGTAATTAAGAATTATCGTCTTTTCGTGGAGAATATTGGCGCTGATAACATTTATGGGCCTGATAAAAACTGTTAGCAGACAAGCCTAACAAAATTAATCCACCGATTATTGCTGGAACATTTTCGTGATAAAAATAAAACATGGCCAGGGCAGCTAATAACTCAGCAGTGCCAATTACTTTTAATAACACAACATTTTCCGTCCGTTTCACCATGTTCCATCTCCGCTTCGTTGCAAAATTTTGACTATAGCATTAACACTTATTGTTTGTAAGGACATTATCTTGTTTGAAAATGCTGGATGCTGTACTTGGTCAAGTATGGGAAAATAATGCGCTTTCTCATTTAACTATCAAGGTATCACTTTTGCCAGCCAACCTGCTTCAGCCTGTCTTGCCTGTATCAGCCAAAGATCAACTTCGTGCCGGACAATTATACGGTAGTGCACAGGGATTATTGTTAGCAAAAGCAGCTCAGCAACATGACGGCCCATTATTGGTGGTGACTGATGATGTGGCGAGTGCTCATCGCCTGGAATTGGAAATCCGCTTTTATCTGGGTAATGCCGAATTACCAATATTGCATTTTCCGGATTGGGAAACGCTGCCTTATGACAGTTTTTCGCCACATCAGGATATTGTTTCCGAACGACTGCAGACATTGCATCATTTACCCGATTTTAATCATGGCATTTTACTGGTCCCGATTGCTACCCTGATGCAACGCATTGCGCCCCGATCGTTTCTCGATGGCAATCATCTTGAGCTGAAAATCGGCGATCAGTTTGATATCGAACAATGGCGCCTCAAACTGGAAAAATCCGGGTATCGTAATGTGGCGCAGGTTATCGAACACGGTGAGTTTGCGGTTCGCGGTGCGATTATAGATTTATTTCCAATGGGTAGTCGTCAGCCTTATCGTATTGATTTGTTTGATGACGAGATCGACACCCTGCGTACTTTTGATCCGGAAACCCAGCGATCTATCGATAATATTGATCAGATCCAGTTATTACCGGCACGCGAATTTCCGGTGAATGACGACAGCATTGCTTTATTCCGTAAACAGTTCCGGCAGTTTTTTGATGGCGACCCGCAACGCAGTCTGATTTATCGCGAAGTCAGTGCCGGTAATATGCCGGGCGGTATCGAGTTTTATTTGCCGTTGTTTTTCGAGCAAACCGCCCGACTCACCGATTACCTGCCCGATAACACACTGTTAGTGCAGCTCAATGATACCTTCCATGCCGCAGAACAGTTCTGGCAGGAAATCCAAATCCGTTACCGCCAGCATAGTGTTGATCCGGAAAGACCCTTATTACCGCCGATCAATGTGTTTGTGCCTGTTGAAGAGTTATTCAGTCAGTTCAAGCAATGGCAACGGCTGCAATGTCAGAATTTTGAATTAGATGGCTCAGCCGGTAATAGCAACTATGCCACGGTAATACCGCCATCTTTACCGCTCAACTCCAAACAAGATCGTCCTTGCGAAGCGCTGCATCAATTTATTGATAAATTCGCTGGGCGAATTTTAATCGCCGCCGAATCCGCTGGCCGCCGTGAAACGCTGCTGGATCTGCTGCGTAAAAACCAGCTGCAGCCGAAAGTTGTCGACAACTGGGATGCGTTTATTAATGATAGCGCGCCGCTGTGTATTACCGTGGCACCGCTCGAACAGGGCTTGCTGCTACAGATTGAAAATATTGCGGTTGTTGCTGAAACCCAGCTGTTTGGCCAACAGGTTATGCAACGCCGTCGTCGCAGCCGTAAAAAGCGGGATTCCGATGCCATTATTCGTAACCTTGCCGAACTCACGATTGGTGATGCGGTAGTCCATGAAGATCATGGTGTAGGCAGATATCTGGGGTTGCAGACACTTGATGTCGGCGATGTAGCGACCGAATACGTAACACTCGAATATGCCAAAGGTGACAAATTGTATGTGCCGGTGGCTTCGCTGGATTTAATCAGCCGTTACTCCGGCTCTGCCCCGGAACTGGCTCCATTACACCAACTTGGCACCACCCAATGGGAAAAAGCGCGTCGTCGTGCTGCCGAAAAAGTACGTGATGTGGCGGCAGAATTACTGGATATCTATGCCAAACGTGCGGCCAATAAAAAACCGCCAATGCAGTCGCCAGATGAACAATATGAAGCTTTCTCGGCCGCCTTCCCGTTTGAAACCACGCCGGATCAACAGGATGCGATTGATGCCGTGATTGCCGATATGCAATCGGAAACGCCTATGGATCGTTTGGTGTGTGGTGACGTTGGTTTCGGTAAAACTGAAGTCGCCATGCGTGCGGCATTCCTGGCTGTTCAATCTGGCAAACAGGTATTGGTGTTGGTGCCGACTACCCTGCTTGCTCAGCAACATTATGAAAACTTCAAAGATCGCTTTGCTGATTGGCCGATCCGGGTTGAAGTTTTGTCACGCTTCCGTAGCAAGAAACAATTGGATGATGTCAAATCGGCGATCACTGAAGGGACGGCTGATATCGTGATTGGTACACATAAACTATTGCAGCAGGATATCGATCCAAAGCGGCTGGGTTTGTTTGTGCTCGATGAAGAACACCGTTTTGGCGTCACCCAGAAAGAACAACTGAAAAAATACCGTGCCCAGATCGATGTATTAACGCTTACCGCCACGCCGATTCCCCGCACCCTG
>NZ_DCSO01000046.1:3760-4213 GCF_002325665.1 Methylophaga sp. UBA1464 | reverse complement strand
TCCGAAGGTTCACCATCGGTGACCAGCAATAATAATTTGCGGCGTTCCGGTTGTTTTAGCAGGTGTTGTGCCGCGTGACGCATCGCGGCGCCCATTCGTGTCGATAAACCACCCTTCATCCCCGCCAGCCGTGATTTTGCTTCATCATCAAAAGGCTGATTGAAATTTTTAAAGCGGAAATATTGCACATCATGCCGGCCATCCGAGGCAAAGCCATGAATCGCAAAGGGATCACCGATGCCATTGATGGCTGTAGCCACCAGGGTTGCTGCTTCACGCGTCAAATCCAGAACCGTCTTCTCACTGCCTTCGATAACATCATTGGTGGATTCCGATAAATCCAGTAACACCGTTACGGCTAAATCCCGATTTTTTATCACATTACGCATGGTGATACGTGTATTGGGTTGCTCGCCCATACGGATGGCAATCATTGCATCAACCGCAGCATTG
>NZ_DCSO01000046.1:3158-3692 GCF_002325665.1 Methylophaga sp. UBA1464 | reverse complement strand
ATCAACCGCAGCATTGATATCAATTTCGTCGCCATCTTCCATATTGCGAACTCGCTGCACCCCGGCCGGTGTCAATAAGTCGATGATCTGCCGGATACGATGTGCCACCGGTTTATATTCTTTGAGGATATTATCAATGTCTTCTGGATCACCTTTCTTGGGACGATATTCATATACCGTGCTCCAATCCGGACGATAAAGCTGTACCTGATAATCCCATTCCTGATAATGATAGGGTCCGGAGACGGGATCTTTACCCCACATCTCATTAAAGCTGACCGTGGCTTCACCGGCATCTTCATATGGCATGAATTTGGTTGAGCAGATCCAGATTTCCTGGGCATCATCGCCGGCCAGCTCACAATCCACTTCATTGGCCATTTCAACGGCGCTGACATATCTGCGAACCTGCCGCTGGCTGGCCGGAATATATTCAGCCCCGTGCGCCAGAAAATCGAATTCTTCAAACTCCCAGACAAAACGGTTATCGTCGCGATAAGGCAAACGAATGGATTCTAATATTCGTAAACTGGG
>NZ_DCSO01000046.1:1162-3033 GCF_002325665.1 Methylophaga sp. UBA1464 | reverse complement strand
CCCAGCTGAACTGGTTATTCTGAGATTGAGTTGCAATGTTTTCATGAAACCTGACCGCTAAAGCATCCAATTGCTCATCATCATTTTTAAGTGATGCATCATGCAGGCAACGGGCGAATTGTTCGAGTTTTAACAGGCCAGCATGTTCCACATTCTGACTTTGTTCAACATTTAACAGGTTGCCCCAGAGCTTCTGCAGACCGGGGAAATCCTGTATCGCCAGATATTCAACGCGGGCATCTTCCACCAGTCCGATAAAAAACAGCTGCGCCGGGCTGAGTTGTTCGGCGGAAATCGGTGCTCGGGTATATTGAATATGGGCTGCCAGATGGGCGGCCTGAGCCCGATAGAGCGCCAGACCACTGACACCTTCAATATCATCCACAGCATCCGGAAGATGCATCACAAAATGGTCGATATAAGGTTTGAATCCTTCGTAATCTGCTGCGGTGGGTCGCAGAAAAAAATCCCTGCCCCATAATGCCCGCAGATAAAAATTCAGTTTGCGTTGAGTATCAATAAACAACGTACCGCGACGCTCCTTCTGCAGCATTTTCTTGCTGTCAGCGGTTTCCAGGGCAAAGTATTTGACCAGGCTGTTCAAATCGCGACGGTAAGCCTCGGCACCAAAGTTGGCCCAGCGACGTAAACCGGACAAAGTAAGTTTGGACAATAATTCATCCATAATACCCAGCATAGGTCTTAAGCCACGGGAAGATTTGGCTGACAGCTGATGAATCAGGTTTAAATAACCGCGTAATAATTCTGGGTCACCCAATCGCCGGGCAGCAATTGGCAGACTATGAATCATCAGTGCAATGACCTCACCTGAGGTCATTGACGATAATTTCATCGCCGCATTGATGCAATCACGAATGACATCTTCACCACATTCTTTGACAACTTGTGGAATATCTTCCAGAAAGGCAACCACCAGCTCTTTACCCCGACCCAGCTCTGCCAAGCCTTTGGCGCCTTCCATATATTCCTGCAAACCGGCAGGCGACATGATTCTGGCTGCATCCTGAAAAGTACTGTCCAAGGTATGCACCAGTTCTGGCGCTATTTTTTCAAGCTGTTCGCGGTAATCGTTTAGATTGACGCTCATGATGTGATATCCAAACCGGAGAAACCGGGTCGGCCTTTATCAACTAACAAAGAAGGTATGAACAGCGGCTTCCAGCGTTTCACGCATATCCGGATCATCAGTCAATGGTGTGACTAACGTCATCTGGCAGGCAGCCAAAGGCTCAACACCTTCTGCAATCATTTGCCCTGCATAGACCAGAAGACGGGTGGAAATACCTTCATCCAGGCCATGACCTTTCAGGTTGCGGGCACGATGCGCAATCTGTACCAGTTTTTTGGCTATCTCAGCATCGACACCGGTTTCCCTGGCGACAATTTCGGCCTCCAGCTCGGCGTCAGGATAATCAAAATTCATTGCACCGAAACGTTGCTTGGTGGATTGCTTGAGATCTTTCATCAAGCTCTGATAACCGGGATTGTAGGAAATCACCAGTTGAAAATCTTTATGGGCTTCGACCAATTCACCTTTTTTATCCAGCGGCAGGCTGCGACGGTGATCGGTTAAGGGATGGATAACGACGGTTGTATCCTGACGTGCTTCCACTACTTCATCCAGATAACAGATAGCACCGATACGGGCAGCCGTGGTCAATGGACCATCCTGCCACTTGGTACCATCTTTATCGAGCAGAAACCGCCCAACCAGATCGGAGGCGGTCATGTCTTCATTACAGGCAACTGTGATCAACGGGCGGCCCAGTTTCCAGGCCATATATTCGACAAAACGGGATTTACCACAACCGGTCGGACCTTTAAGCATTTACGGCATACGGCGCGCGTCA
>NZ_DCSO01000046.1:476-1047 GCF_002325665.1 Methylophaga sp. UBA1464 | reverse complement strand
ACGGCGCGCGTAAGCGGCTTGATACAGCTCCACTTCATTACTGACCGGACGGTAAAAAGGTTCTGTTTTGACTTTATACTGTTCAGCAATTTTCTCGCTCATCGCAGTAACCTCAGGGTATTCGTTGGAAAGTTTGGTGGTACGTATTTGAAAAAGCCCCTGACACTGTGGTCAGGGACTGATTCGATTTGATGTTATACCGACTGACCGCGGAACACGACCATTTCTGCGCCTTTAGATTGAGCATAATTATCATAACCCACCAAACGCACATGGTTTTTCGGATGTGCTTTGTGGCAGGCTTCGGCTTCAGCCAGAATGCGATCCACATCGGTTTCCCCGAATAAAGGCAGTTTCCACATATACCAGTAGTGACCAAATGCATTTTCTGGTTCAGTGTGTTCTACTGCAGGGTTCCAGCCTTTACTGACGATGTATTCAACCTGTTTACGGATACGTGCAGCATCCATTTCCGGCAAATATGAGAAGGTTTCAAACTTACGGCTTGATGCATCGGCAAGGCTTGAAGCGTAATCTTGCATTTCACTCATTGTCATTTCCTCAAATAATG
>NZ_DCSO01000046.1:0-172 GCF_002325665.1 Methylophaga sp. UBA1464 | reverse complement strand
TCGAATTCGAATTTGATTTCTTTCCAGGTTTCCATTGCGATCTTCAGCTCAGGGCTATGCTCAGCAGCAGCGGTCAGGATTTCTTTCCCTTCTTTTTCCAGCTCTCTGCCGTGGTTACGTGCTTCTACGCAAGCTTCCATTGCCACACGGTTGGCTGCTGCACCCGCCGCAT
>NZ_DCSO01000067.1:852-10244 GCF_002325665.1 Methylophaga sp. UBA1464 | reverse complement strand
GAGGCGGAGATGAAAGATAAACAGCCCTAGCTGTAAATTTCTGACTAGGCGTTTTGCAATGCCTCCAGCTTTTCCCATTTATCAAAAGCGGCTTCCAGCTGCTTCTCTAAATCGGCCATTTGCTTTTGAGTTTCTTTAATTTTCTTAGCATCCTGTTGATAAAAGTCTGCTGCCGACATTTTTTCGGTTAACGCTGCAATTTTTTGTTCAAGTTTTTCAATTTCTAACGGCAAAGCTTTCAGATCCAGTTGTTGCTGATAGGTTAATGTCGCCTTTTTCTTAACCGGTTTTGGAGAAGCAGGCTCTAGTCTGACAGCCGGTTTATCCTGCTTAACGGACTGTTGGCGTTGTGCCAGCCAATCGTCATAGCCACCGACATATTCACGCACTTGCTGATCTTCATCAAACACAATACAGCTGGTGACCACATTGTTCAGAAAGCTGCGATCATGACTGACCAGCAGCATGGTACCGGTAAAGCCCAGTAACAAATCCTCCAGCAATTCCAGGGTTTCAGCATCCAGATCATTGGTCGGTTCATCCAAAACCAGTAAATTTGCGGGCTGGGTAAACAGTTTGGCCAGTAATAACCGATTACGCTCACCACCGGATAACGCTTTTACCGGGGTTCTGGCCCGATCCGGCGTAAACAGGAAATCCTGCAGATAACCAATCACATGTTTTCGGCTACCATTGATTTCAACAAAGTCTCTACCCTGCCCAACGTTGTCAACGACACTGGCTTCCTCATCAAGTTGACTACGTAATTGATCAAAATAGGCCACCTGCAGATTGGTGCCTAAACGCACTGTTCCGGATTCGGGTTCTGCCCGTCCCAGCAGAATTGACAGTAACGTACTTTTACCACAGCCATTGGGTCCGATAATACCAATGCGATCACCGCGCTGAATCACTGTTGAGAAATCTTTAAATAACTGCCGGCCATCAAATGCCTGACTGATATTCTCAACTTCGACCACCAGCTTGCCACTCCGATCGCCTTCCTGGATTTGCATCGACACATTGCCAAGCACTTCACGACGTTGGCCGCGTTCACGACGCAGTTTTTCCAACGCCCTCACCCGACCTTCATTACGGGTGCGTCTGGCTTTGATTCCCTGACGGATCCACACTTCTTCCTGGGCCAGCTTTTTATCAAACTGGGCATTCTGCTCGGCTTCGGCAGACAATAAGGCTTCCCGTTTTTGCAAAAAGCTTTTGTAGTCACCGGGAAAGCTCACCAGTTGCCCACGATCTAACTGCACAATACGTGTGGCCAAAGCCTGTAAAAAACTGCGGTCATGGGTAATAAACAATAAGGTGCCGCCGTAACTTTTCAGAAAACCTTCTAGCCAGGTGATAGAGCTGATATCCAGATGGTTGGTAGGCTCATCGAGTAGTAAGATATCCGGTTGGCGTACCAGTGCCTGAGCCAGAAGAACCCGTCTTTTCATACCACCGGATAAACTGGAAAACTCAACATCGGCATCCAGCGATAAACGGGAAATAACCGTTTCCACCTGCTGTTCGAGACTCCAGCCATCAACGGCTTCTAATTTATGCTGGGCTTTTTCCAGCTTGTTGAGTATTTGTTCACTACTATCATGTTGCAGTTGCTGAACAATATGGTGATATTCCACCAGCAAAGGCCCAACTTCACCGAGTCCATCAGCGACGACATCAAACACACTACCCGCCGTACCAGCAGGAACTTCCTGCTCCAGTCGGGCAATTTTTAACTCCTGCAAACCAACCATTTCACCGCTATCCGGCGTAATCTCGCCAGCAATGACTTTCATTAATGTGGATTTACCGGCGCCATTGCGGCCAACAAGGCAAACCCGTTCCCCCTTATCGAGCTGAAACTCGACTTTATCCAGTAAATTTGGGCCACCATAACTGACGGTCAGCTGTTTTAAAGACAATAATGCCACGGATTAAACCTCTGCAGTTTCTGCGTTTTCGAGTATTTCACTGGCATCAAGCCAGTCCATTTCAGCCTGCTCCAATGCAGACTTGGTTGCTGCTTGCTGTTGCAACAAGGTCTTCAGTTTTTCTTTATTCGCCATCTCATACAGTGAGGTATCAGCCAGCAAACCTTCAATTTTGGCTAACTCTGCATTCAGCTTATCAAGCACCTGCTCGGCTTTTTTGACCTGATTTCGCAAAGGCTGTAATTTTTGCCGTTGCTGTGCAGCGGCCTGACGGTCTAATTTTTTAGTGTTGTTACCAAGCGTATTTTTTTCGATGTTATTACTACTATCCCGGCCAAGTCTTAACTGACGATAGTCATCCAAATCGCCGTCAAATACCGTTGCCTTGCCATCCGCCACCAGCCATAAATCGTCTGTGACATTTCGCAAAAAATACCGATCATGGGAAACAACAACCAGTGCCCCTTCAAATTCCTGCAACGCCATATTCAGTGCCAGACGCATCTCTAAATCAAGGTGGTTGGTCGGCTCATCCAGCAATAACAGGGCTGGTCGCTGATATACTAATAAAGCCAGGACAAGACGCGCTTTCTCGCCGCCGGAAAACGGAGCGACGGGCTCCAGAGCGGTATCACCATTAAACCCAAAACCACCCAGAAAGTTACGGCAGTCCTGTTCGGTTGCCATGGGATCCAACCGCTGCAAATGATTTAAGGCACTATCCTCTGGCCGTAACTGTTCCAGCTGATGCTGAGCAAAATAGCCAATAACAATATCTTTACCTTCACGGCGTTTGCCAGTCAATGGTTGCAGCTCACCCGCAATCAGCTTGATTAGCGTGGACTTACCGGCCCCGTTCGGCCCCAACAGCCCGATGCGATCGCCGGGCGCAAGGTTAAGCTTGATATTGTCAATTAACGGCGTTTGCTGATAACCAACACTGGCTTTATCCAGCGCTAAAATTGGCGTGGTTAAACGCCGTGGTTGAAAAAAACTGAAATGAAACGGCGAATCCACATGCGCAGGGGCAATCTTTTCCATACGTTCCAATGCCTTGATACGACTTTGTGCCTGCTTGGCTTTAGTCGCTTTGGCTTTGAAACGATTCACAAAGTCACGGATATGCGCAATTTCAGATTGCTGTTTCTGATAAGCGGATTGCTGATTGGCCAGATGCTCGGCGCGTGCTACTTCAAAGTCCGAATAATTACCGGTATACAATTTAATGCGTTGCTGTTCTATATGGGCAATCTGCGTAACGACCCGATCCAGAAACTCACGGTCGTGCGAAATAACCAGCAGGGTTCCACTATAACTGCGTAACCATTCTTCCAACCAATATACGGCTTCAAGATCCAGATGGTTAGTGGGTTCATCCAGCAGCAGCAAGTCACTACGGCACATTAATGCCTGAGCAAGATTAAGTCGCATACGCCAGCCACCGGAAAATGTAGTGACGGCATTTTCCTGCTGATCAGCACTGAATCCTAGTCCATGAAGCAGTTTTGCCGCCCGACTGCGTGCGGTATAACCATCAATCAACCCTAATTTATCATGTAGCTGAGTTTGCAGATGGCCATCATTGGTTTGTTCTGCTTGTGTCAATTGTGTCAGCAACTGGTTAAGTTCTGCATCACCCTGCAACACATAATCAATTGCCGGTATATTAACCGCAGGGGTTTCCTGCGCGACATGCGCAATCACCCATGACTCAGGTAGAGTCAGGTCACCGCTGTCAGCGTGTATTTCATTCCGAATCATCGCAAATAAACTGGATTTACCCGTGCCATTAGCACCGGTCAAACCTACACGTTGCCCCGGGTGAATCACCAGGTTGGCCGCTTCAAACAGCAACCGTGGTCCGCGACGTAAAGAAAGTTGGCTAAGATTTATCATGGCGCGAATTGTATCAAGCCTGCCCATCGGCTGTATTGGAGAAATCTCTGTTACACAACAAAATTCAATCTGATGACAACTTGACCGAAGCAGGTAACTGCCAATCTATGGGCGTTTGACCGTGCTGTTGTAAATACTCGTTAGCCCGACTGAAATGTTTGCATCCCAGAAATCCGCGGTGTGCTGACAGCGGTGAGGGATGGGGTGCTTTTAAAACCAGATGTCGTTGGCCGTCAATGGCCGCCCCTTTTTTCTGCGCATAACTGCCCCACAACATAAATACGACATGGTCGCGTTGCTTATTAACCACACTGATCACCCTATCCGTAAACTGTTCCCAGCCTTTCCCCTGATGCGCATTCGCCTGACCGTGCTCCACGGTTAACACAGCATTGAGCAGCAAAACGCCTTGCCTGGCCCAGGCTTCCAGATAGCCATGTTTGGGGGGAATAATCTCCAGATCATTATTCAGTTCTTTATAGATATTCCTTAAGGAAGGCGGAATAGCCATGCCTGGCTTTACCGAAAAACATAAACCATGTGCCTGATCTGGCTGATGATAGGGATCCTGACCGAGGATCACGACTTTTACCTGTGATAATGGTGTCGTTTCCAACGCATGAAACCAATTGGACGAATGTGGATATATCACCTTATGTTGTGCTTTTTGCTGCTGTAAAAATGCCTTTAACTGCTGCATATAAGGCTGATCAAATTCATACTCAAGTAAAGCCTGCCATTCCGGCGCTTTTTGCAAAGCCATTTTCGCTTCCCGCTATTTAAAACCACATCATACTTATTTTGTTTTTATCCCTCATCATTGCAACTCAAATATAAACTTACCAGTCAGATGCAATTAGTTTGTCGATATTTGTTAAACCAGCTTTTAAGACTGATAGACAAGATCTATCGTTACTGTTATTTTCAGTAGATACCATTTGCAGTCACTAACTGATTGTCGCAAGAGTATCTATATACAAGGAATCGCGATGGATAATAACGCCAATGTTTTAATCGTCGATGACGTCCCTGACAATATTCAGGTGGCCATGAATTTTCTTAAGGAAGAGCCCTATAATCTTTCTTTTGCCACTCGCGGTCCAGAAGCACTCGCTTTGATGCGAACGCATGAATATGACCTGATTCTGCTTGATATCATGATGCCGGAAATGGATGGCTACGAGGTTTGCCGACGTATAAAGGCAGAACCCCGGCTTCAGGATATCCCCATTATCTTTGTCACGGCCAAAGTTGATGTCGACTCTATCAGTCAGGGCTTTCAGGCCGGAGCAGTGGATTACCTGTGTAAACCGTTTCACGCCGAAGAGCTGCTGGCCAGAGTCAACACCCATCTCACGTTATATCGTGCTAAAAAACTGCTGCAGCAAAACAATCTGTCTCTGCAGCAAAAATACGAATTAAATCAGCAACGGTTAATGACCGAACTGGAACAAAACCAGCTGGAAATGATTTACGTATTAACCGAACTGATGGAATCGACTTCCGATGAAACTGGCAAACATATCCGCCGGGTTGCCGAATGCTCCAGATTACTGGCGTTGTATCACGAAAGTCTGACCGATGAGGATGCCGATATTCTGTTTCATGCCGCACCGATGCATGATATTGGCAAAATCACCATTCCCCATTCCATATTGCATAAACCGGGCAAACTCACTGAAGACGAATTTGCCATTATGAAAACCCACACCACCCGAGCCTATAAAATTCTTGATAATTCAAAACGTAAATACACCAAAGCTGCCGCCATCATCGCTCACCAACACCATGAGAAATGGGATGGATCCGGTTATCCTCAGGGTTTAAAAGGTCAGGACATACATATTTATGGCCGAATTGTTGGGTTGATTGATGTCTTTGATGCTTTGTTACACAAGCGGGTTTATAAAGATGCCTGGCCATTAGATGCCACCATTGATTACATCAGGACACATAGCAGTAGCCAGTTTGATCCCTATCTGGTGAACCTGCTAATGGAACACATTGATGAATTTGTTGCGATTGCCGATCAAAACTAACTGGTTGCTATTGCTTGCTCTGCTGTTCATCAGTTGCCGCTTGTCGGCACTGACTTTCACCGAAGAAGAACAGGCATGGATAGCTGACAACCCAGAAATCCAACTCGGCGCAGACTTCAGTTGGGCACCTTATGATTTTCTGAATGACCAAGGCGAACATGATGGCATAGCGGCTGATGTATTGAAGCTTGTCAGTGAAAAAAGTGGCCTGAAAATTACCGTTCAGCCAGATGTATGGGCTAACACCATGGAAAAAATGCGTGCCGGCGAGTTAATGGGATTGAGCTGCGCAGCCGCTACCGAGGCAAGACAGGAGTTTCTCTTCTTTTCAAAACCCTATGTCAGTCTTTCACTGGGCATTATTGTCCAGAAGCAGCGCGATGATATTCAATCAATGGATGATTTGATTGGGCTTAAAGTCGCTGTAAATAAAGACTCCTATCTGCATAACTGGCTGAAAATCCATTACCCGGACTTGGCGCTGGTGTTGACTGACTCAAACGATGATTCGCTGGAAGCGGTTTCCTTTTCCAGAGCCGATGCCTATATCGGTAATATCGCAGTGGCAACCAACGTAATCAAACAACGTTATCTTTCCAATCTCAAAGTGGTCGCCAAAGTGCCCAATCTGACCACCGACACATCTGTTGCCATTGATAAACGTTATCCGCTGCTACACAGCATTATTGAAAAATCGTTATCGGCAATTACCGCGGCCGGAAAACAGCAGATCATTGATAAATGGTATGCCGTTGTCAGTGATAGCAGTGCATTTGAAGTATTGCCGTTTGAGCAGAGTCGACTCGAATTAACCGACAACGAACAGCAATGGATAAAAGATAACCCGATTGTCAGAATCGGTGTAGACCCTTATTGGCCACCTTTTGATTTTATAGACAAAAATGGTGAGCACAGTGGTATCAGCGCTGATTATTTTCAACTTATCAGCAAGCAAACGGGTCTGCAGTTTCAACTTGAACCCAATGCGGACTGGCAATCTGTCATTGAAGCGGCACAAAACCGTGAAATAGATCTTATTGTGGCTCTTTCACGTAATACATTTCGTGAAACATTTCTCGACATGTCCATTCCGTATCTGGATTACCCACTGGCCATGGCCACAACGAAATTCGGTCATCTCAGCAGTCTGAGTGAATTCAACAATAAACCTGTCGGCGTGGTAAAAGGCTATTTTGCCGAGTCGATTTTACTGGCCTACTATCCGGAAATTGACATCATCTATGTACCCTCTGTGCGTGATGGACTGGCGATGTTGGCGGCGGAAGAGATTGATGGTTATTTTGACATTCTTCCCACCATCACCTACAACGCCAGCCAGTCGGGTTTGACTCATCTGAATACCAGTATTGTCCGGGAGTACTCCTCAGCCTTACATGTAGGTATAGTCAAGGATCAGCCCGAACTTTTATCGATAATCAATAAAGCGATCACAGCCATCACAGAAGATGAAAAACGAGCCATCGACCAACGCTGGATGTCGGTTAATACGATTGAACGCACCAATTACACACTACTGATACAGGTCGCATCTGTCCTGCTGATTTTCCTGCTTGCCACTATCTACTGGAACCGTCGCTTACGTACTGAAGTCAATAAACGGCTTATTTCCGAACAGCAGCTCCGGGAAAGTGAAACCCAGCTATTTCATCTGATTAATGTGATGCCGATGAGCCTCATGGTAACGTCGGCCTTAGATGGCAGTATTCTGCTGGCGAACAAGTATTGTCATAAAGAACTGGGTTTTACCGCCGATCAGCAGAAAACATTAAAAGTTCAGGATTTTTATGCTGATATTTCTCAACGCGATGATGTACAGGCAAAACTTGCTTCTGCAGGCGAAATCAATGGTGAAATGGTCAACATAAGAAGCCGGAATGGTCAGCTTATTCAGGGCCTGTTTTCAATCATTTCCATTCAGTATCAGGGCAAACCGGCTTTTCTCGGCTTTTATCTTAATATGGATGAACGAATTGCGCTGGAAAATTCACTGAAAGAGGCCAAGAGCCATGCAGAAGCAGCAAATCTGGCCAAATCGCAATTTCTCGCCAATATGAGTCATGAAATCCGAACCCCGATGAATGCTATTCTGGGGTTTACCGAGCTGCTGGACGAACAGGTCACCGAACCCAGACTCAAATCCTTTATTAAAACCATTCGCAGTGCGGGCAATACACTGTTGCTGCTGATCAACGATATTCTTGATTTATCGAAAATTGAAGCCGGCAAACTGATTCTGAATAAAACGGCGACTGATCCACACCAGTTGTTTGATGAGATAGCCAATATGTTTATTCTGCAAATCCGTAATAAGGATTTAGCCTTGCATTTAGATATTGACCCACAGTTGCCTCACGGCCTGCTACTGGATGCCACCCGTCTCAGACAAGTCCTGTTCAATTTAATCAGCAATGCCGTCAAATTCACTGAGACAGGACATGTTCGTATTCATGTGCACGCCGATAATGTCGATGATCATCTGAGTAAGCTGGATTTACATATACGGGTTGAAGATACCGGGATTGGTATTCCCGAAGCTGAGATTGAACATATTTTTGAAATATTCGCCCAGCAATCTGGTCAGGATGTTCGTAAATATGGTGGTACGGGCCTTGGTTTATCAATCACCCGCCGATTGATAGAAATGATGGGGGGGCAAATCCATCTGCAGAGTAACAGCGGTGAAGGTTCGGTATTCAGTATTGACTTGCCCGGGATCGATATTGCCGCCATGGCCAGTGACAAACTCCGGCAACAGGCTTTGGCATTTGATGCCAGTCGCATACGTTTTGAGCCGGCGCATATGCTGATCGTCGATGACGTCGAACATAACCGTGAGTTGATTCGACAACACTTTATCAACAGTAACATTCAGACCAGTGAAGCTGAAAATGGCCAGCAGGCCGTTGAGTTTGTTGAAAATAATTCAGTGGACCTGGTGTTGATGGATATCCGAATGCCCGTGATGGATGGCTATGAAGCTGCCCAGAAAATAAAGGGCTTTAGTCCCGATCTACCTGTAGTCGCACTGACTGCTTCGGTAATGAAAGATGCCTACGAACAGGATAAACTGGAGCATTTTGATGCCTACTTGCGTAAACCGGTTTTACGCAATGAGCTGTTTCATGCCTTAAGTGTATTTCTAGATTACCAGACAATGGAAGTTGAAGTGACCGCAACAGCTCAGCAGAATTGGTCACAGTTAAACAAGCAGCAACTGATGTCCCTGTTGAAGCATTTTCAAACTGATATTGATGAAATCTGGCGTATGGCCACAAAAAGTAACAGCATGACTGATATTAAGCATTTTGCCCACGCAATTGCCAGACTGGCAGGTAGTTACCAGATTGACACTCTGGATCGCTATGCCAGCCAGTTACTGGAACGCATTGATGCGTTTGATATCGAAGGCATGCAGATATTGCTAAAACAATTCCCTTCAATGTGTTCCGACATACAACAGGTGATACGGGCCACTTGATCCACCAGACAGGTATGAATTGTT
>NZ_DCSO01000067.1:0-767 GCF_002325665.1 Methylophaga sp. UBA1464 | reverse complement strand
AGGTATGAATTGTTTGGCGATTTTTTATACAATGCCACAACGTTGTAATTAAGAAGAGCAAGATGAACTCCGATTTAAAAACGGATGCACAGTGGCGCCAGCAACTTAGTGACGAGCAATATCGGGTTACCCGGCAGGCTGGCACAGAGCCGCCTTTTTCAGGTGAATATGTCAATCACGATGAAACCGGACGTTATCACTGTATCTGCTGTGGCCAGGCCTTATTTGCTTCAGATGCCAAGTTTGATGCCGGTTGTGGTTGGCCAAGTTTTTCATCACAGCTGGAGCATGGTGTAGTCACTCATCATCCGGATTACAGTCATAATATGGATCGTACCGAGGTACGCTGTCAGCAATGTGAAGCCCATTTGGGTCATGTATTTGACGATGGCCCGGCTCCGACCGGCCTGCGCTATTGCATTAATTCAGTGGCCCTCGATTTTCATGACCAGGACTGAATGGACGCTCTACATTATTCAAGCGGCGAATGGTCATTTATATACCGGCATAACCACAGACCTGGAACGACGTTTAAAACAACATCAGAACCATAAAGGCGGCGCCCGTTTTTTCCATACCAGTGATGCACAGAAAGTAGTGTATCAGGAGCAGCATCCCGATCGCAGCAGTGCAAGCCGTCGGGAAGCAGTAATCAAAAAACTCAGCAGACAACAAAAACTGAACCTTATCGGCAAGCCATCAGACCATGTATAATGGCGGGTTTTTTCAGCACGTCTGAATTTCTCCTTTAGATACAGGATTTTAAC
>NZ_DCSO01000072.1:0-15674 GCF_002325665.1 Methylophaga sp. UBA1464 | reverse complement strand
GTCGTGCGTCTGATTCGCTCCAAAGGCGTTGGCGTTTATTTTGTGACCCAGAATCCGACCGATATTCCTGACAGCGTGCTGGGACAATTAGGTAATCGTATTCAACATGCACTTCGGGCTTATACCGCCAAAGATCAGAAAGCGGTTAAAGCCGCCGCTGAAACTTTTCGTGACAATCCAGCCTTTTCGACCACGGAAGTCATCACCGAAATGGGTGTGGGTGAAGCGCTGGTTTCCATGCTGGATGAAAAAGGTCGTCCACAGATTGTGCAGCGAACCATGATTAAACCACCACAGGGACAGATTGGCCCCATCACACCACAACAACGTCAGCAATTAATGCAAAGCTCTTTGGTGGCGGGTGTTTATGAAAAAATGCTGGATCGTGAATCAGCCCATGAAATTCTTGCCGAACGCGCTGAAAAAATGCAAAAGGCAGCACTGGCCGAACAAACTGAAGCGGCAAAAGAATCGGTCAAACCGGCTCGTAAAAGTAATCGCGAGTCAGTATTCGAAGCGTTTGCCAAAAGTGCGATGCGCTCGGTGGGCAGTCAGATTGGCAGACGTTTGGTGCGGGGAATATTCGGGTCGTTATTAAACGGAAAATGATTTTTTTTCAGTTTGGGGCAGTTAATTGGTTAAAAACGATTTTACTTTTTGTAGCGTTTTTTATTTGTAACTTTCGCCATAATTTTTTGGATCTGGGTGAAAGCTTTTCTTCCTGCTGATAAGTTCGGAAAAAAAATATTCGATCTTTCTCGGACCAGTTTCCAACAGAGTGGCGATACAGCGTAATCAGATCGCGATGAATGGCCCTGGTTTTAAACAGTTGCCATTTAAGTTTTTCCAGATCAATAAAACGAACCCGCCATTCACCATTCACGTATTTAACAAAAATATGCTTTGGATAAAGACAGTTATGCTGGAAATGATACTGATGCATCAGCCTTAAATTTTTGGCTACCTGGGTGAGTAAGGCTCGTTTCTGCAGACGATCCAGTTTCCGTGATGCGATATCCAAAGGTTGATAATCATTAAGCGCTTTAGTCACTAAGATGGCTTTCATACCTTGTTGTTCAAAGAACAATGGCTTGAGCGTCGGAATGTTCTTTTTGGTCAACCTCAGGATATTGCGATATTCCTTGGAGAACGTCGCTTCTCCCTTGAAGGGGTGAAGCCATGTTTTACTCAGGTGATTTTCCTGGCGCTTTATAAAAGCATCAACGGCACCGGTATTTGTATTGACAGCTTGCCTGATGACGCCACTCCAGCCACCCCGACGAATATTGGGGGCTTCAAACCAATTAGTGTAAAGATGCCAAAGTGATTCAAAATCAAGTACACCCTCACAGGATTGGTTTTCGGTCAGCCGTTCTGATTTTGCCTGCGTCATCATTATCAATAAGTTGAATAGATGGGGTGAGAATATTCCAAACCTTTATTGTTATTCAAGTTATTTGTAATATTTTTGTCATATTTGAACTTTTATCTCTGAACCATGCAATTATTTATGCAAATTTTTGCCTGAAGTAAGTCTGAACTTGGAAGTTTTTCAGCTACCCGTCCAGCAGCAAAATTTCAGTAAGTTTTCCTTTCCCGTAGAATAGACAATGAAACATAAACAGACCCCTGGACTCTAGATCAAAGGAACCAACATGATTGATCCGAAAAAACTTGATGAAATTGCCGACACCATTACCCGTGCCTTGCCACCCGGCTTGTTGCAGATGCGGGATGATGCCGAAAAGAACATTCGTGCTGCGATGACCTCCACGTTCAATAAACTGGACTTAGTCACCCGTGAAGAATTTGAAGTGCAATCGCAGGTTTTATTGCGTACTCGTGAAAAACTCGAAGCGTTGGAAAAACGTGTCGAAGAGCTGGAGCAGTTAACCAATAAATAAAAGCTTTACCATAACTAAATAAGGAAGTTAGAGAGAGATGAAAAAAACAGCTATTCTGATTCCATCAGCCCTGTTGATGTTAACCATGCCAATGATAGCAACTGTGCAGGCAGATACGTCTTCACAATCAGCGACCACCATCAGTCAAAACCAGCAGCAGAATTTGCAGGGACACTGGGTGGATACGTCCGGTCGTGGTGTTTTAACATTTGATAACGGCATCGCTTTTTTATCACCGACCGGTGAAGCTGATCCGCAAAATACTTATCAGGTGGAATTATCCGGCGATGGTCAGTTAACCATGACTCCGGCTGAAGGCAGCAAAGCCTCAAACAAAACCATCGAGACGCAGGTGGATTGGCAAAAACAAAGCTTCAGTTTCAATAACGGACTTTATAACTTTGTGCGTCCACCACAGATTAGCGAACAGGAACTGGACGGCTACTGGCATGAAGAAGCCGATATGCAGGGCGCAAAACATATTCGTGCCATGGAATATAAAAACAATGCTTCCAGCTATGATTATCACTGGTGGCGCGTGACGCCCGCGTTGGGTACTTTCCAGAAAGGTGTGGATCGTGATGTGTCATTAAAAATGCAGCATGGTTTTGTCTTTACCGATCCTAAATCAAGCAGCCCTTATGTGCATTACGCTATCAAAAAAGACGGCGATACGATTCATTATGTCGATCGTAACGGTGCCACCTGGTCAGAAACCAAAACCGACAGTCTGTATGTCTATGAAGTACCTAAAGGGTATAAAGAGATGAAAGACTGGATGACAGCCCGCTAACTCAGGCGTATATTCCTTCAAATTTTTACCAGAGAGAGCCGTATGTCTACATTCGAAAATGTCACGGTGACCCGTGAAGCCAATATCTATTTCGATGGCAAAGTAACCAGCCGCAAAGTGACATTTGAGGATGGCAGTTATAAGACCCTTGGCATCATGATGCCGGGCGAATATAAATTTGGTACCGAGAAAGCCGAGTTAATGGAAATTCTTGCCGGACAATTGCGCTACCGTCTGGATGGTGACACGGATTGGACGCCGATTACCTACGGTCAGTCATTTAATGTACCGGCCAATTCATCGTTTGATATTGAGATTACTGAGTTAGTCGATTATTGCTGCAGCTATCTCGATTAAGTTTTCACTTAATCTAAGTGATAAAAAACCGCCGTCTGTTATGGACTGGCGGTTTTTTTATGTCGACAGGTCAGTCACCTGTCATCAAATGGTCATCTAACCTTCATTTGCCAGTCATATTTAAACCTTAGCATTCCATTGTGAACCGCAATACTGCGGTGCTTAATATTGCGAAAGGTGATGATATGACGTCTAAAAAAACACCTCAGCCGATTCTCTCGATTGAGAATCTCGGGATTACCTATCCCGGTGGAATCGAAGCATTACGTTCAACCTCAGTTGAGTTTCAACGTGGCGAATTCAATGTGCTGCTCGGGCTCTCCGGTGCCGGAAAATCTTCATTATTACGCGCGCTTAATCATTTAGTGAAGCCCACTTCAGGCAAGGTAACTTCAGCCGAATTCGGTGTGCTGGATAGTCAGCGTACTTTACGTCGACATCGGCGTAAAACGGCCATGGTGTTTCAGCATCATCAACTGATCCTGCGTCACACCGCTTTGCAGAATGTACTGATGGGCCGTCTTGGATATCACTCTTTTTTGCGAAGCCTGTTGCCGATGCCTCACGCTGATTTGGAGCTGGCATTACATTGTCTGGATCGCGTCGGACTAGCCGACAAAGCCTTGTCTCGTGTCGATCAATTATCCGGTGGACAGCAACAACGTGTTGGTATTGCCAGGGCTTTGGCACAGCAGCCAACCATCATTCTGGCGGATGAACCGGTCGCCAGCCTGGATCCTTCTACCTCTGAAAAAGTCCTGTCCCAGTTAAAACAAATCTGTGCTGAAGATGGCATCACCACCATCGTTTCCTTGCATCAGCTGGAATATGCCAAACGCTTTGCAGACCGCATTATCGGCCTGGCGAATGCACAGGTTGTATTTGATGCCGCACCGGATCAATTGGACGACACACAACTGGCATTGATTTATCAGCAACCGTCTACGCTTAAAAACGATAAATCAGCCAAAGACAAACCCCGCTTATCTGCCCAACAAAACTTACCCACTAAAACTGCAACACAACTGGAGATTGCCTGATGAAACTGTTTAAACAATTACTGTTAGCCACATCCATGCTAGTGACAGCTATAGCACCAAGTATGGCTGCAGACGCTGATCCGGATACCCTGAAAGTCGCTTTACTTCCCGATGAAAATGCGTCAGAACTCATCAAGCGTAATCAACCTTTAAAAGATTATCTTGAAACGACGCTGAATAAAAAAGTAGAACTGATAGTCACCACCGATTATTCCTCAATGATTGAAGCCATGCGTTTTGGACGTATTGATTTGGCGTACTTTGGTCCGCTTTCTTATGTCATGGCCAAATCAAAAAGTGATATCGAGCCGTTCGCCGCGATGGTGATTGATGGTGTACCGACGTATCGATCAATCATTATTGCCAATGCCGACTCGGGCATTGAATCTTATGCCGATATCAAGGGTAAAAAAATGGCTTATGGCGATCGTGCTTCAACCTCCAGTCACTTGATACCTAAAACGGTATTAATTGAACAAGGCGGCATCGAAGCCGACACCGATTATGAACAGCATTTTGTCGGTACTCACGATGCGGTTGCCGTGAATGTCGCTAACGGTAATGCCGATGCCGGTGGTTTGTCTGAAGTGATTTTCAACTTCGTGGTGGAACGCAAGCTGATTGATCCGGCCAGGGTAAAAGTGTTGGGACACAGCAAACCTTATCCGCAGTACCCATGGGCAATGCGCTCTAATCTGAATGATGATTTGAAAGCTAACATCAGAGATGCGTTTGTCAGTCTGGATGATGAAGAAGTGCTGAAGAACTTTAAAGCCGAAGGGTTTGCACCGATTACCGACGCTGATTATGACGTGATTCGCGATATGGGCAAATTACTCAATCTTGATTTTTCCACGATGTAAGGACGTTTTATGAGTACGCAAGTCATTACACATCAAGATGCACTGAAACGTTACAGCCAGCGCTGGAAAAAACAAACTCTGCAGGTGATGGCCTTACTGGCCATCATTCTGCTGGCTGCCTGGTATGTGAATGTACTTAACTTTGAATTACTGGCAAATGGTCTGCCAGCGATTGGCACCCTGGCTGGTGAGTCGTTTCCCCCTGACTTTACCAATATCCGTAACTGGTTTTCCCCATTGTTAGATACGCTGGCAATGAGTATTGCCGGAACGGCAATAGCTGTGATGTTTTCGGTTCCGATGGCGTTTCTGGCCGCACGCAATACAGCGCCACATGGTTTGGTATTTCAGCTGTCACGTATTGTGTTAAATGCACTGCGATCGGTGCCTGAACTGATCATGGGGATTATTTTCGTGGCCGCAGTGGGGTTTGGTGCGTTGCCGGGTGTATTGGCATTGGCATTACATTCAATTGGTATGGTCGGTAAATTTTTTGCCGAAGCGATTGAACATGTGGATGAAGCTCCGGTTGAAGCCGCCCGTGCAGCCGGTGCATCGCCGATGCAGGTGTTATATCACGCGATTCTGCCACAGGTGATGCCGCAGTTTGCCGATGTGGCGATTTACCGCTGGGAATATAACTTCCGTGCTTCCACAGTCATGGGCATGGTCGGTGCCGGTGGTATCGGCTTTGAGCTGATGGGCTCATTACGCATCATGCAATATCAGGAAGTATTTGCGATCCTGCTGGTGATTCTGCTGATGGTCACATTAGTTGACGCGTTAAGCGGTGTGTTACGCAAAAAATTCAAGTAAGGGATGACAATGAAACCCAAACTGGTGATTACCCATAAAGTACACGATGAAGTGCTGCAAATGCTGGCGCCGCATTGTGATTTGATAACCAATCAGACGACTTTCAGTTTGTCCCGAAACGATACTATGCAACTGGCACATGATGCTGACGCACTGATGGTGTTTATGCCGGATAGAGTGGATGCAGACTTCCTGAAAGCCTGTCCGAATCTGAAAGTGATTGGTGCGGCATTAAAAGGCTATGACAACTTTGATGTCGATGCCTGCACTGCAAATGATGTCTGGCTGACCTTTGTACCGGATTTGCTGACAGTTCCTACTGCCGAACTGACCATCGGTCTGATGGTTGGCCTGATTCGACATATCCGGGCAGCAGACGAGCATGTTCGAAGCGGCTATTTTAAAGGCTGGCGCCCACAGTTTTACGGACTGGGTGTGGAAGGTTCAACCATTGCCATTATCGGCATGGGTGCCATTGGGCAGGCCATCGCCCAACGGCTTAATGGTTGGGACGCTAAGCTGGTTTATACCGATCAACAAGCTTTAGCTGCTGAAAAGCAGGCTGCATTAAATCTTGAGTTTATGACTCTGGATGAGGCGCTTGCTCAGGCTGATATTGTGATTATGGCATTGCCCTTAAATTCGCAAACTCAGCATCTGATGAATCAGCAGCGTTTACAGCAGATGCAGCCGGGATCGTTTCTGGTGAATCCATGTCGTGGATCGGTGGTTGATGAGGCTGCCATTTTACGATTGCTGGAGAGTGGTCACTTAGCCGGCTATGCCAGTGATGTGTTTGAAATGGAAGATTGGGCCCGTGACGATCGACCCAATGAGATCGATCCCAACTTCTTAGCACATCCCAATACGTTGTTTACGGCACATATCGGTTCGGCGGTAAGTGATGTTCGTCTGGCCATTGAAAAACGTGCTGCTGAAAATATTCTCAGGGTATTGCATGACGGGCAGCCATTGGATCCAGCCAATCAAATACGCATAGAAAGGAAACAATCATGCTCAATCTAGTCTGGCTGAAAAGTTTGATAGCGGTGATTGAACAACACAGTTTTCAGGCGGCTGCTATTGAATTGGGATTGGCGCAACCGACGGTAACTCAGCACATTCAAAAATTGGAAGACATGTTGTCAGTATCATTGATTCAACGTGGCCGAAGCGGATGTCAGCCAACCGAGCACGCATTGCGTCTGTTGCCTTATGCGGAGAGCATGTTACGCCTCCACGATCGGGCTTTGCAAGCGATGCTGACGACACCATCTGTAAAAGTAGGGGCCAGTTCCAACATCGGTATTTATCTGTTGCAACCCTATTTGCAGGATTACCTCAGCAGTCAATCACTGGAGCAGGAAAAACTGGATCTGCTGATTGATGCGAATCCAAGCATTGCCGAAAAACTGGAAAATGCTGAAATTGATATGGCATTGATGGAGTGGTGGTCACCTAAAGCCGGATTTGAATCGCATATCTGGAAAACCGAACCGTTGGTGTTGATTGCACCACCCACACATCCGTTGGCAAAGCTGCCGGTTATCACGAAATCCATGCTGGCAGGGTTGAATTTAATTGGCGGTGAATCCGGCAGTGGCACCGGTCGTTTACTGAAAAACTATCTGCATGAATTTCAGCAGATGCCCAGCATCACGATGCAGTTGGGCAGCACTGAGGCAGTCAAACAGGCGGTCAGAGCCGGTTTAGGCATCTCACTGGTATTTGCTTCTGCGGTAGTGGATGAAGTCAGACATGGAAGTTTAACGGCCATCCCTCTGGAGGATAATACGCTGCAAAAGTCTATTCAGCTGGTCTGGCGTCAACACCCGACCGTTCAGTATAAACGGCCGGGGTTTGTTGAACATTTACTGCAAAACGCGATGGTACAAAATACGCTGAGTTAATCCCAGTCATACACCAGATTCAGCCGATAGTTGGTATCCGTTGTTTCAGCATCTAATGCAGGTTGGCTGTTGTACTGGCTTCTCAGGCTTGCCCGTAACTTCCAGGCTTCGTCATTGGTAATCGGCATTTCAGCACCAAAATTAGTGACCAATAAATAGTTTTGGCCTGGGCTGCTGAAGGATGGATAGTAGGTCAAATCGTGAAACAGATTTAAACGGCTATTGAGGTTATAGTTGGTCTCATAGCCGAGAACACCGGTTGGATCTTTTTCGGTGGTGCCATCAGAGTAACTTTCAAAACGATAACCGACACCCGCAAAGCCTTTGAAGATTAAATCCGGTTCACGAATAAAAAATCGCCCCAGACTGGCTGTGGTAATCGCACGTAAATCCAGCTCTTCAAAATCATCAATCTCAAAATCAGCACTGCCACGGGCAAAATAGTTTTCACTGATATCACGTTCCAGTTTGATTCCGGCCAGTTTTTCATTTTCGGTCTGCTCGTCATCTTCCTTGGCGTAGTTGATTTCCAGATACATGCCCAGTCTTTCATTTGCTGTTTCCCGATGCAGTTCCCCTCGGCCAGTGACCGCCATTCTGTCAGTGTTACCACTGGCACCTTGTACACCAAATGCCAGACTTCCACTCCACGGATCCAGCAAGGCTTCACGTTCTGCCCGAAGTTGCTGCACTTCGGCTGTGTAAGTTTCTTCCAGTTCCGCTTTCTCCTGCGCCTGAGCGGTTTTGATTTGCTCAATTTCCTGCTGATATTGCTGTTCCATTGCCGCAGTTTGCGGTTGCACCGCATCGGTTTCCCACAGTGTATTAATGCGTTTCGGATCAATATCCACTGTGCCAAACGCTGTACCAGTCAATTGATGCTGGCCCTGTTCATTAACCGTCAGCTGACCCAGAACCCGGTCACTGCTATCCAGTTCAATCAGGTGTTTCTGATCGGTACTGATTTGCGTTACCCGACTGAAATCGACGGTGACTTCATCGGCAAAAGCGGTATCCATAATGACTTTGCCTTCAGAAATCTGTTTGATAGACCCTTTAAGAATACTGCCATCATCAAGCAGAATCTGATCCGCTGCGAGGCTGGTGGAAGTGAGAAGAAGAATGGTGGAAATAGCGCTGCTCAATCGACGTTGAAGCATGATTTCTCCGTGTTTTATTAAGGTCTTCCGTGAATCTATGCTGATTGTGTGATGGATAACCTTTGGTTCAAAAATGCTTTACCAAGGATGCGAAACGGCAACGATATAAAACGACTTTAGGAAAAATTAGCTAGACGATTTATTCGCGGTTTGGAAAAACGACTTTGAAAGACCATAAAAAATAAAACGTGAAAATAGTGTGAAGGTGAAAACAGGTTTAATTAATGTTTTAACTAAAAAACAATAAATTTGTATATAGTCTTGATGTATATATTGTATTATATATACAATAACTCTATACATTTTAGAGGGCAATTTATGGCTACAGGATCAGTATTCGAAAACAATAAAACTCAAGCAGTGAGGCTGCCTGCAGAAACACGATTCCCAGAAGGAATTAAACGAGTTACGGTTCGGGTGTTAGGTTCAGAAAGGGTGTTGTCGCCGGTCGATAATACGTGGGATAGCTTTTTCCTGGCACAACAGACTGTGACGGATGACTTTATGACTGAACGAGCAGACCAGCATCAAACTGAACGGGAATCGTTTGATGATTAAATATATGCTCGACACCAATATCGTGATTTATGTCATAAAGCGTAGGCCAATTGAAGTTTTAGATATTTTTAATCGGCATGCAGGACAAATGTGTATCAGCAGCATCACTATGGCTGAATTGCTGCATGGTGCAGAAAAAAGTGAACGAACTGAGCATAATCTAAAAGTGGTCGAAGACTTTGTTTCGCGTTTGGAAGTAATGGAATACGGTATTAAAGCGGCGTCACATTACGGCGATATTAGGGCTGAATTGGAAAGTAAAGGTACGCCCATAGGCGTGAACGATATACATATTGCGGGTCATGCTCGAAGCGAAGGACTGACCTTAGTCACTAACAATATCCGCGAATTTGAACGAGTTGAAGCATTGAGGTTGGAAAACTGGCTGATAACCAAATAAACATTTCGATAGAAACTGATAACCCGTTTTGATTAAGCCAGGATTGAACTTCATCCTCTGGCTTATATCCGCTAGAATCAATTTAAACTAATTTTCCAGGGAAGGAATATGAGTATTGCCACGGTTTACAGTCGTGCTTTGACCGGTATTTATGCTCAGGCAGTGACGGTTGAAGTGCATCTTTCCAATGGTCTGCCCAGTCTGTCGATTGTGGGTATGGCGGAAACGGCGGTCAAGGAAAGCAAGGATCGCGTTCGTTCGGCGTTGATAAACTCTCAGTTCAATTTTCCTCAGCAACGCATCACCATCAACCTGGCTCCAGCCGATTTACCCAAAGAGGGCGGGCGATTTGATTTACCGATTGCGTTGGGCATTCTGGCGGCTTCCAATCAAATTCCGGTGCAATCCTTAAGCAACATGGAGTTTATCGGTGAGTTGGGTCTGACCGGTGAATTACGTGCGGTTAGGGGTGTGTTACCTACTGCGTTAGCGACGTCTGACGCCAACCGACAATTAATGGTGCCGTTTGAGAATGCGGAAGAGGCGGCGCTTACTGAACAGGGTGAGAGTTTTGCTGCGAAGACTTTATTGGAAGTCTGTGCACATTTGCATGATCAATTACGTTTATCGCCCAATCTGAATAAACAACAGCAAAGTCAAAATAACTATGCTGATTTAGCCGATGTGCGTGGTCAGGCATCAGCAAGGCGGGCATTGGAAATTGCGGCTGCTGGCTCGCATAGCCTACTTTTCGCTGGACCTCCCGGTACGGGTAAAACTATGCTGGCCAGTCGTTTACCGGGCATTCTGCCGCCGATGAGTGAGCAGGAAGCGATTGAAACGGCAACCATTCATTCAATCTCTTCAGCTGGTTTTCAGGTGGAAAACTGGATGCAGCGCCCTTTTCGGGCACCGCATCACACAACTTCGGCGGTAGCTTTGGTTGGTGGTGGCAGTCAGCCTAAACCGGGTGAAATTTCTTTAGCAAACAACGGTGTCTTATTTCTTGATGAATTGCCGGAATATGACCGTAAAGTATTGGAAGTATTAAGAGAACCAATTGAATCCGGAAAAATAACGATATCCCGTGCTGCCAATCAGGCGGAATTTCCGTCTAAATTTCAATTGGTTGCCGCAATGAATCCCTGTCCGTGCGGTTATCTGGGGCAGGCAAGATGTCATTGCACAGAAGAGCAAGTCAGACGCTACCGTGGTAAGATCTCCGGCCCGTTATTGGATCGCATTGATATGTTGATGGAGGTGCCGGCAGTGGATAAAAAACTGTTGCGGCCTCAGCCTGATGATGTTCCTCCTGAGTCCAGTGAAAAGGTTCGTCAGCGGGTGATTCAGGCACGGCAGATTCAACTTGATCGTGCCAACAAAGCCAATGCGTCCCTGCAACATAAAGAACTAGAGGTTTTTTGCACCTTGTCAGATCAGGATTTTCAACTAGTAGAAAAAGCCATCAGTCGTTTTGGTCTGTCGGCCCGTGCCTATCATCGTATTTTAAAAGTGGCCCGTACCATTGCTGATTTGGCCGGTTCACCCGACATTCAAACAGTCCATTTAACAGAAGCCATCGGCTATCGACGCCTCGACACAGCGAATTAATATTTAGTGAAAGATCTCAATCCGCAACAGCGGGAAGCTGTGCGTTACATCGATGGACCGTTGTTAGTGTTAGCCGGTGCCGGCAGTGGCAAGACGCGGGTGATTACCCGCAAGATTGCCTATCTGATCGAGCAATGCGGTATGAAAGCCAGCAATATCGCCGCCGTAACCTTTACCAACAAAGCCGCTCGTGAGATGAAGGAGCGGGTTGCTGATTTGATGTCTACCCGACAAGCCTCAGCGCGAGGTTTGATGGTATCCACATTCCATACGCTTGGTTTGAATATCCTGCGGCGTGATGGAAAATCACTAGGCTATCGTCCCGGCTTTTCCATTTTTGATGCCCAGGATTCACTGGCGGTTTTTCGCGATCTGATGGGACGTGATTTTGCGGCTGACAGCGATCATGCACAGGAAGTGCAAAACCTGATTTCAAACTGGAAAAACCAATTAATTTTGCCCGAGCAGGCGGCCCAGATTGCCGACGGTGCTCAGGAAGAATTCGCTGCCAGGGTTTACCCACGTTATGTGCAGGCATTGCAGGCCTATAACGCCGTAGATTTTGATGATCTGATTTTAAAACCGGTGATTCTGTTCCGAGAACATCGTGATGTGTTACAAAAATGGCAGGCCAAAATTCACTATCTGCTGGTGGATGAATATCAGGATACCAACGGTTGTCAGTATGAACTGGTCAAGCAATTGGTCGGCATTCGTGAAAAGCTCACCGTGGTAGGGGACGATGATCAATCGGTGTATTCCTGGCGTGGCGCACGCCCAGAAAATCTGGTGCAACTGCAAACTGACTTTCCAAGATTAAAGCTGATTAAACTGGAACAGAATTATCGGTCGATGGGCCGTATCTTACGAGTCGCCAATACATTGATAAGTCATAACCCCCATATTTTTGAAAAGAAACTGTGGAGTGCGATGGGCGAGGGCGATGCGATTCGGGTGATTGGCTGTCGTGATGACGAACATGAATCAGAAAAAGTTATTTCCGAGCTGCTTTATCACAAGCTCAAACACCAGGCCAGTTTCAAGGACTATGCGATTCTGTATCGCAGTAATCATCAATCCCGTTCGCTGGAAAAAGTGTTACGTGAACATAACGTGCCGTATTTTCTGACCGGTGGCACCTCGTTTTTCTCGCGGGTTGAAGTCAAAGACATCATGGCCTATCTGCGCCTGCTGGCCAATCAGGATGATGATAATGCCTTTTTACGAGTCATTAACACGCCACGTCGAGGTATCGGTTCATCTACCTTACAGGCGCTTGGAGAATATGCTGCCAAACGGAACACCAGCATGTTTGGCGCCTGTTTTGAAATGGGACTGGCTGAAAGTCTGCCAGCTAAATCAGTGCAGAACCTGGAAGTCTTTACCCGCTGGCTGATTGATATTTCCGATCGTGCTGCCCGTGGCAATCTGCTGGATGCGATCAAGGATATGATCGAGGAGATCAATTACCGCGGCTGGCTGGAAGAAGTCAGTGGCGATCCGAATAAAGCCAATCGACGTATGGAAAATGTCGATGAACTGGTCAGCTGGATCGAGCGAATGATTGATCAGGACACCGAAGAAAAATCGATTGGCGATATTGCGGCACGTTTAACGTTGATGGATATCATGGACCGGCAGGCTGATGAAAATCAGGCCGATGCGGTGCATCTGATGACATTGCATGCGGCGAAAGGGCTGGAATTTCCGCATGTATTCATTGTCGGAATGGAAGAAGAAATCCTGCCGCATCGAACCAGTATTGAAGAGGATTCCATCGAGGAAGAACGGCGTCTGGCCTACGTTGGCATCACAAGGGCACAACGCAGTCTGGTGATGACGCTGGCCAATACCCGTAAACGTTACGGTGAAAAGGTGGACTGTGAAGAAAGTCGTTTTCTTCGCGAGTTACCGCCAGAAGATTTGATCTGGATGACCGAAAAAACCCAGGTTGATCCGGAAGAACGAAAAGAGCGTGGCAAAGCGCATTTATCCAATATTCGGGATATGCTTAAGTAATACCACTCGGATAAAACAAAACGGGTGCTAACCCACAATGGAAATCAGGTTGGAAAAATGATGAAAAATAAACTTTTGTGCTTGGCGATGTTGATACCCGGTTTGGCTAATGCTCAAGTGTTTCTCGAGCAGACTCAGGCGGAAAGTGGCAGTTATTACAAGGGCGTCCTGGCAGTAACCGCGGGTTGTGATGGATCGGGGACTACCCGCATCACGGTTGATATTCCGGAAGGTCTGCAATTTGTGCAACCCATGCCCAAAGCGGGCTGGCAGCTGGAAGTCGTCAAAAAGCCGGTTGAACGCCCATTCTTTAAGGCTGGGGTTGAGATAACCGAAGCTGTTCGGCAGATTACCTGGTCAGGTAATACCTTAAGTGATATTCATTTTGATGAATTTATTTTCCGTGGGCGGATTGGTGTGGGTGCCACCAGCGTGCTGACTTTTCCGGTCACGCAGAAATGCGAATCAGGCGAATTACATTGGGATCAAATTGCCGAAGCAACCGTCGAAACCCGGGGACAAGTGCAGGGTCAATATCGTGAAATGGATTTTGAAGAAGATGAATTACATCAACAACATGATGAGATGGATCAGCAAACAGATCCATCAGGTGATCACAGTCAGCATAAAGCGCATCAGCATCAACACCAGCATGGCCAAACTAAGGGTGAATCTGAGCATTCCGTGGATCATAGTCAACATAAAAGCCATCAGCATCAACATGGTCAGGCTAAAGATGAAACCGATCACTCAGCCCATCAACACCACCATGATCCTCAGATGGATATGACTGAGGAAGATAGTGAAATGGATCATTCAGCTCATGCTGGCCACGGCGGCCATGGTCAATCCACTCTGCAATATCCAGCACCGTATGTGACCGTGGTGGATGGCACGGGTGATCATCATCACCATTAATGCTCTAGCAGCATAAAAAAGGCCTCGTTTTTAATACAAACGGGGCCTTTTTTTATGCATTCCTGTTGACTAGGTGCTCATGGCGGAGTGGGAGGCTGCGGCATAGGTGGAGCCTCTTCGGCCTCTTTCTGTTTATCATCATCCGGGTCATCTGCCGGCTGATAAGTGCCTTCGGAAGGATCAGGAACCTGAGGCGATTTTTCATCTTCAGACTTTTCAGAAGCGGCGATAATCGTCGAAATGCTAGCTGATCTTTCTTGATTTATTTGCTGTAGTGTCATGATGTGGATTCCTTAAGGTTATTAAAGAGGACATCTATCTTGCTGTAATAGCAGAGTGAAACGCTTTGATTAGTGGATTTTAGTCACAACAGATGCGGTTCAATAACCACGCGCTTGTATCTCAACAAGTAAATGCTTTTTCAATTAGACGTTACTACAAATCAATAGAGTTACAGTTAATCTGCATCAATATGGTCAATATCTGACAAGTTTATGAAAGTAGTGATACGGTAAACATTTCTATGTTTAGCGTATAAATTGAGAATAAAGACGTCCACCAAAGATTTGACCCATATCAACAGTTTGTATGTCTAACCCCAGTAAACTGTACTCTAGCTAAAAACAGTATTTGTCAGACAAGGATCACACGCATATGAAACTTCGATTTCTCGGTGGTACCAGCACAGTAACCGGTTCCCGTTACCTGCTTTCTGATGATAATCACCGATTGCTGGTGGATTGTGGCTTGTATCAAGGGGTGAAAACCTTGCGGCGACGGAACTGGGCAACGTTTCCGGTCGATCCTTCAACCATCAATGCCGTGGTACTGACGCATGCTCATATCGATCATTCCGGCTATCTGCCAGCACTGGTCAAAAACGGCTTTAAAGGCAAAATCTACTGCACCAAGGCCACCCATGAGTTATGTAATGTGCTGTTGCCCGATGCCGGTTATCTGCAGGAAGAAGATGCCAAATATGCTTTTCGCAAGAAGTTCTCAAAACACGAGAGCCCGGAACCATTATTTACCGAAAAAGATGCCAGAGAAGCGTTAAAACATTTCGAATCTCTGCATTACCACGAGACATTTGAGCCAGTAAAAGGCTTTGAAGTCAGCTTCACACCAGCTGGGCATATTCTGGGCTCATCCTGTGTGCATGTTCATCACAAAGGTTCAGATCGCACAGTAGTCTTTACAGGTGATGTGGGACGACAAAACGACATTATCATGCGTCCGCCGGAACCACTGCAGCACGCTGATGTACTGGTATGCGAGTCCACCTACGGCGACCGTCTCCATGGTGATTCAGATCCGGAAGCTGA
>NZ_DCSO01000027.1:53048-74552 GCF_002325665.1 Methylophaga sp. UBA1464 | reverse complement strand
GGTAGTGATTTTTTTGCGCATTTTGGATAAGTATTTATCAGGAAACGAATTTTTTCTCCTATGTTTTTGATTTGATTTTCTAATTCCTTAAGACTTTCCTTATTAATAGAATCTAATTGTTTTGTAATACTTGATACCAATACATCAACATCAACATCATTTTTTAACTTATTTCTTTGAACTAAAAATGTTTCATTGAGATTGAAATATATGTCACCACATTCACCTCCAATTATTGCTTCTTTACCACTTTTGGTTTGGACAAGATAACCATTCATAAAGTGGTGATTACAGGTGTTTTGTTTTTTTTGAATTTGGCATTTAGTTAACTTTTCTTCATTTTTCGGAAGACGGATTAAACATATTAGTGATCTGAAGTCTTCATGTGTAACTTTGTGACTTAACTCAAATCTTTCTCTTTCTAATATTTCTTGATAATTAGTAACTACTAAATTATTCATAGAGATATTCCTTAATATAAAAAAGCCGACATAAAGTCGGCTTTTAACTGTCCTTAACATTAAATATGAAAAACTAACCAGATTATAATCAAGGCGTTGTAGTTATAAATAACATATAAAATAAGAAATATTTAACATTTAAAAGGGGGTTTTTGCGAGAAAGTAACACTAAAGAGGAGAAAATATTAAAAAATATTTATTTGAGGTTTTAGAGGCACATTAGGTTGCAATTCATGACTTAATGTAACGATGCTACATTAAATAGGAAATGTCAAGTAAGTGTTATATGTATATGATTTAATATTTATTGTTGTAAATTATGTAATCTTTACAAGACATTATTGTTCGAAATTTTATACATGCGTTTTGTTAAAATTTATAGTTTTTAACGTCGTTCCAATAAAGAAGTATCATTTCGGTATCGCACAAGTAATCTTTTTTACTCACAATAGGGAATCTGTTGCTTTTGACTAAATTGTGAAAATGCTTATCTGGTGCACTACGGAATTTATCAGCCTCTGAGCAGGTACAGAAAATTGATACGTGATCGTTAATTTTCTTCTGATCATCAAGGGACAAAAGTTGATTATCAATACTTAGCGTTAGTGGTTGTACATACTTGGTAGTAATGAAGAGTCTAGTAAGATGCCATTTATTTATCCCTAGTTCTGTGGCCAGATCCCCAAGCTCCTTGGCTTTGCTAAACCATTGCAGCGTTTTGTCGTATGAATCTTGGCTATAAACTCTGCGCTTGTCATTTATGTCATCTAAGGGAATCTGATTCAGTAGCCCATATTTTTCGATTTTAATGATTTTATTCACAGCAATACCTAACAATTTAGCAATCGCTTTCGCAGTCAAATGTTGTGGTGTATTGCTTCTACTGTACTTTGTATTATGTGAGTATCGTTCACGGTAGTCTGAGTATCTGATACTGAATAGATCATTTCTTTCAACTTCATCTCTGACGTATAGAGGTGTTAGTGTTCCATCTATTTTTGGACCTGATACTTCATTAATCTTTTTAGCCCTAAGCCTGTTAACAATGTCTCGAGGATCAATCTGATACTTACGGGCTAAACTGGCTGCGAAAACATATTTCTTATCAAATATTTCTATATCTTGTGTATGAAAAAAGGGCTGAGTTGCAACCGTAAGATAAGGCTCCAAAAATTCAGTTTTGGAAATACTTCTAATAGCATCAGGGTAAACATTAAGGTACATAGCGGCCTGTGATGACGTCATTAAATCAGGTCGGTCCATCTTTAAATTGCTGATAGATGGTATTTCTATCAAAAAAATGCCTGTAAGCCCTTTGGCTTGATTTACTTTAACAGTTGAAATTTTGCCAGATTGCACATCTTTTAATTTTTCGATCAGTGAATTTCCTGGGGCCGTGTATGAAATAGGCTGAAGCTTATCAGTCTCTTTTATGGCTTCTGATGTAGGAATAAACTTCCTGAAGAATTGACACATATTTTCATATGGAAAAACTTTCGATTTGCGAGTATCAGTACTAGATGCATGGATGAGTTGATTCTGGCATAGCTTGTTAAGTGTGCCACTTGAGATTTCCAAGCAAATCATTGCTTCTGTTGTGGTTAGATATTTTGACTTACATTCACAATTTTTACACTTAGACGGATAATCCTCTGAAAACTGCAGGAGGGAGTCGCTAACCTTTTTTTCTATATCTTCGTATCCAAGAGCAATTAATGGAGAAATCAGAACGCGTACTGGGATCCCGGGATATTTTTTTTGTTCGTCCAGAAGATAATTAGTAAAGACATCACTCTCTCCATCCAGCATTCTGACAGCCTGGTTAAGCAAATTATTTCTTTCGATTTTATCGGCAGATCTATGATGTCTTAATGCCTTTAATACACCCAGTAATTTACCCAGATAATGAGTCTCTGATTTATTGATAGCAAGAGCCACTCGCTCTGCACCGTCACAATTTAAGACGAGTGGTGCATCATTCTCTGTTACGGGGCAATTACATGACTTATGGCCAGTATTACGCCAATTGAAGGGTCTACTGCATGTTGTGCACGAATATTGAAGGTATGTTTTATGTTTAATGCACACATCGACAACACTAATATCGAAAGCTGCAGATATATGGTTGTTGTCTTTAAGACATTGCCAACAAATATGATGACACTTTGAACGTAAAAGTTTAAAGGGCACTCTATTTTCATGGATAATAATATCTGATGTTTTTGTTACCCCTTTGATTTGCTTATAAAAAGCATCCATGATGTTGTCAGAAGTTTTATCATGAATGGCAACAAGTTTCTCTACAATATCTGACTTACCTAGTAAAGTATTTTGATAAGCTGGATTTGTATTAGCACCAAGTCTCACTGCTAACTCGCCGATAGTGGTATATCCATTATAAAATGCTGTTCTTAAAAGGTATCCCCTTGGGCTTTCTCCCTTTATGAACAAGCCAAGATATGGCAAATCTTTCATGAGACTCTGATGAGTATTTTTTCTTGTTCTGCAGCAGAAAGATTAAATGGGTTTTCGTCAGTGAGCCGAAAGTTAAGTCTCATTCCTTGCACTGCTTCTATGAAATCTTCGAGGATGACGTCATCTCTGTCATTTTTAAGAGCCCTATACAATGCACTAGTAAACATTTGACGTATAGATCGCATATTGCCACCTGTAGCTAAGTAAATGGCAGTTAGGTTAGGAGGTTGACTGAGTTGAGGCATGGAATTAACTTTTGCATGTTCTACACAAGCATTACTCAGTGCATCAATAACTTTTGATAAATATCGATATTTATTTTTCGCATAAGAGATATTAGTTAACTTTGCCCGAACCGGATAGCGACCAGACAGCTGAGGATGTGCATCAATCAACTCTTCGCATTCAGACATTCCCGATATAATGACGGGGGTTTTAGTTGTTTCTGTCAGGATTTTAACCCAATCTGTGACACTGTCTTTGCTATTTTTCGCACCTTTAGAAAGCAGGTGTTGAAATTCATCTAAAAAAATCACTTTTGTTTCACATGTTGATATAAGTCTGCTTACTCTCTTAGTAAGTTCAGTCGCCGAACCGCCAGTATCACCACAATCTAGATGTTTAAGCATTTCGATTGCGAGTGATTTTATGGTGGCATCAGCGGGAACGACACAGTGATATGCTGGAACTTGTTTAACTATTGCATCTTCACGTTCTATAGATACTGAATCAACCGTATATGAATGCATCAATGTCTTGATGATAGTCGTTTTACCTGTACCAGTTGAACCCGTAAGGACAGCTGACAGGCATTCACCCGTACTATTGGTTTGAGAAATTGAATCTTTAACTTTTTCCATGGCTTCCCTATAAATAGGATGTACATATACAAAGCGAGAAAAATTTCTAAGCCTGTCATCATTACTTAAATTGGTCATTGTCACTTCCTAGAGCAAGAATCCATCATCAGGAAAATCTGTTACATCAAATTCATCTTCTTCTGAATTAGTCCTATATGAAGGACTAGCTTTAAAAGAATCTAAAAATTCACTGTTATCGTCAGTGAGTAACTGTTGTGCTTTTTCCATTTTAGATACTTTTTTTCGTGCACTCTTATGTTTGGTGGATTGCTCTCTGATTTCTTCATGTAGGGCGATACGATTTAAAACAAGCTCTTTTTCCAAGTCAGTATCTTTGAATTTCCCGCGTTGCTTTAAAAGATTGAACTCGAATAGAGATAACGATTCTTGAAAAAAGGGGCGAGTAGCAAAAGCCTCATAGAATATGGATTTATCATGAGGATCTTTAATCCAAATTGTGGATAAATCACTACTGTCGTATAAAACCTCCACTGGTTTAGGTTTACCTCTGCTCTTCGATTTTTCTGAGATTATTGGTACCGATGGACCTGTCCAAGTTAATCCAAACATTTTTACTCGAGAATCGGTTATTACTCTTTGGGTAGTACTTCTGGAAATCGTATTCAGTGTTTCATGATCGTATCTGATGGTCGGGAGTTTTTTATGCTCTTCTCGCCAAAGAGATATGGGGGCTCTATCTTCTATACCGCTATGACCTTCAAGGTGGTAAACACCATCCACCCATTTAGCAAATAACTTACGAAGTTGGTTCAGTGTTAGAGACGCTTTTTTTTCAGAATCATAATTACCGCGTAAAGCTGGACTGGAGAATGTCTTACCTTTGATCTTGTCTAAAAATTTGTTGTTCACAGTTTTAAAAAAACTTTCAACGAACGCTTTTTGGTTGGGTGTCCCAGGTGGATTAATTAATATGGTAGTACCAGTGTATTTTGCGAAACTACTCAATGATTCATTAATAAACTCAGAGCCATTATCTATAACGAGTTCGATAGGAAGCCCACCTACTTCACGGGCAGTTGCGTCTGATCCAGCATGTTTCAATGTCCTAAGTGTCTTTTCAGCGCATCCAGGAATAAAAGATAAATCCCACCCAAGTACACATCTTGAGTACACATCGATTATGGGTAGAAGGTAAGGGTGACCAACCACTGCTGAATTTTCATCAAGCACCATGATGTCCAGAGGAGTTGTATCTATTTCAGTACGCAGACACAATTGGCTTTTATAATGAAGCGATCTTCCGTAATCAAATCGTTTTCTGGCGGTTTTTGCTCCATATCTTGCCGTAGCCACTGTCATCGGATGTATCTTTTTAATTTCTCTAAGAAAACTCATCAATGAAGGAATTGAAATCTGTTTGTCTGGGGGAAGTGATAAGTTTTTATAGTGCAGGCTATCTGAGAAAATGACATAGACAGATTGCATTGAAGGCCTTTCTGATACCAAATACTCATTGTTGATAATTTCATGCATTAATTCCAAGACATCATCATCAATACGCCTTTTGCGAGTTACCTTTTTTTTGTCATGAACAGAAAGTTGGCTTGCTGGGTTAAAGTTTGAATCGCGATATGCCACCACCCACCTATTAAGTGTTGAAAATGAAGGTGGATTCTTATCATAGAGTTCTTTTGCGGTGAGCTCAATGAACTGTTTGAAGTATCTTTTGGGGATAATTGATCCAAAAGTCATCCTTACTTTTTCGACGTAACTTAGCCTACGCTGGAAAGTTTCTTTTTTTTGTGGTGTTAATGAAGTGAAATAGACCGCATCCGTAATATCTGAGAGAGCTTTTTTAACAAGCTTTAACTTTCCTTCAGAAAATAGCTTTTCAAAATTTTCAGACTTGAGAGACCGTTGTCTTTTGTACTCTAGACTCCTTAGGAGGTAGTAGTTGTCATCAATGCCCGATAATTCGTATGTGGTAGCACCAAGTTTATAATGTGCCCCAACAATATGATTAAAAGTATTCACTGGGCAGCTCCACTATGGTGTGTTCATTAATTATCTCTTGAGATATATGTTTTGGATTACCTAAGAAGAGTGCTTTTCTGATCGCTAATTCTGATGGACCATCTGCAATTGCCCGAAGATCTTTAACAGTACAATTATTACCTAATTGCAAAATGGTATTTTTCAGTACTGTGAAGGCTTCGTCACTGCATAAGTGCATGCCTTGATAAAGCATTTGGATATTAGTCAATAACGGCTCTTGACGTATCTTTGATTCAGGAACAACGATGAGTTTTTTACCAATGTTATTTAAATTAATCTTGATTTCATGCAGTCTGTCTACCATTTCTTCATCATCAGTCCATACATCAGGCTTGGTATCAACGTATCTTGATGAATTGTCTGCATAGTGCACGAGAAAGTCTGGGGTATAGGTTGTTTTTTTTCCTAGGATGATGAAATTAAAAGTTTCAGGTTGGCACATATATCCAGTTACGTTTCGGTCATACTCCAGACGTAATGCATAGTCTTTCTCTATTGAGCTCTCACAGCTGAATGTCCTTTGATTCTTGTATGACGAAAAGTGGTAAATCGAAAAACCCAATCGACCTTTCTTGTGATGTCTGGCCTGATCAGCATCCCTGATTTCATCCTGAAGATTTTCCATTTTTATTGTTATTTTGCTATCCATTCGCATAATTTCACACATTTTAAATGGTTAAGCAATTTAATAGTGATTATTGTGACCAAATTTACTTTTTAGTTATTAACAAGTCATGCTTGTATCTTCATGGGGAAATTACAGCTCGCCCAAGCCTGTTTTCCCAAGATAATTAAAAGGACATGGTATGAATCAAGTATTTACACAATGGGCACTGTCAGATTTTAGCGGCTGCGATAATGGGGGTATTGAAGCTGGAAACGCTACTAATCCCTCAATTTGGCTAATGGGAATTGAGCACGGAACTTACATTCGTAATAGTCAAACGCGGACCAAACTTCTAATAAGAATTACTCTATCGCCTTACAACGACGCTGGCCATATAATCAAAAAGTATTCAAGCTCTTAGCAGCACTAGGAATGATGCAGTGCCTGCCTTTATTCCATGCATCACGAAAGCTCGGTTTGCTATCGGCTGTTTCAGAATGGGCATTGAAGGTATTGCGTGCAATTTTGGTATCTTTAGCCCAATGAGGAATTAGACCAAAGTTACCCACCAATAACTCGTTATGTGGGACAGCTTCATCACCTACGTCAGCAAACGCATGTTTGCGTATGAAGGGACCGACATAAGTCGGCCAGAGGCTGTTTTTTAAATCTAATGGTAGTTCGGGCTCGACCCCAAAAAAGGTTTCGAGCTTGTTTTTATCAAGTAATGGGACGAAATGGGAACACATGTTTTGATAGTACCAGTAAATTTAGTGCTGCTTAGAACATTCAATGCATAATGCTTTTTTTAATGGAAATAATACTAACCAATGTTTTTTGTTCTAATTTTTATATTTAGCGTTGAAGTATTTGCACAACCTCCGGTAACTTTCTAACAGGCAAAAACTCTTGCTAAAAAGCAAATCTATTTTGATCGCAATGATATAGGAACTACTTATTGTTCCTGCCAATGGAAATGGGTTGGGCAGACTGGTGGTCGAGTAGATTTTAAATCTCGTGGGTATAGCGTGTGAGCCGAAGGGCAGCGAAATCGTGCGAAGCGGATTGAATGGGAGCACATCATAAGTGGACTTAGCAACATGTTATCTATTCATAATTAGCTGCTTTAGTTGAAAATATGAATACATAACACTTTCTGAATTTCTATAGCTCAAGATCCTTCAGCCAATACATTTCTCTCGCTTTAGTATTAGCGAATTATTAAGTGTCTTAGTTTTGTTTATTGATCCGGAAACCCCGAGCATAAGATCTCATACATTATTAAAAATCATTACAAACTTTATGTTTGTTAGATAAAAATAGTGACAGCCTTTCACCAGGCTAAGCAGACAACTTTTAATTTTGCCAATCTTTTGGGAACTAAGTTATTATCATGTAAACTAATAAGTCTGAGTACAGCAATAAAATTTAACGAAATGTCAGTAAAATTCATTATCAACATGCTCATCCTCATGATTGTGATGCAATCAGGCATAGTTGCGGCTGACGTTCATATTTCTGATTCAGCGACACCACATGAACATCAGTTTGTTCTTGATGATTCCAATGCAATTCAACAAGCGAACAATGCGTCTTCGCATGATGCACAAAGTACCGGCGATTGTGACTTTTGTATGCATTGTAAGTGTTCACATTTTATCGCCATCTTCAATATTGATGGAATTGATGTTGCTGCTAATCCAGACAATTATTTCAACCTCCACCCTAGATCGCCAAAACCTGACTTTACAGTCAGTATGTATCGCCCTCCGAGATCTTGAACTGCTGATGTTTTTGCGGACTTAACGTAAGTCCGTTGTTTGCAGTTAAACAGGATCTAATTTCATGAAAATACACTTTGATCGCACTACAAATGTGCGTGCGCCTGCTATCCGTGCATTGCTTTGTTCGATGCTGGTTGCCTTTTCTGTCTCACCGGTTATTGCCGATAACATTCAACAAACGAAAACGTTGAGTTTAAACAAGGCCATGCAACAAACACTGGCGCAACATCCGGCATTACAGGTTTTTCCAATTCGTCAGCAACAACTTGAAGCCCAGAAAAAAACGGCCAATCTCAAACCGGCATATGTTGTTGGTGCTGAGATTGAAAATTTCGCTGGCACCAGCGAACTAAGCGGTATCAAGTCACTGGAAACCACGGTCACTCTCTCCTCTGTCGTTGAACTGGGTGATAAAAGATTGTCCCGTGTTGAACTGGTGGAACAACAAAGCGATGTTGTCCGTGTTGATCGCAAAATAAAAGCGCTGGACTTGCTAGGTCAGGTAACACGACAATTTATTGAAGTGCTCAATAGCCAGGAGCGTGTAAAGCTAGCCGAGACGGGGCTGGAACTGGCGCAAACAACATTAACGGAAGTGAATAAACGTGTAGGTGCTGCCGTCGCGGCTGAAGCAGATTTGGGCCGCGCCGAAGCTTCTGTTAATCAGGCTGAACTGATACTGGCTGCCGAAAAACGTCAGCTGGAAGCCAACAAAGTGGTACTCGCTAATTTGTGGGGGAGTTATCAGCCTAATTTTGAGACCGCCACAGGCTCATTGTTTGCCTTTAGCGAGGCAATGTCATTTGAAGCCCTATTTAATCAGGCCCAGCAAAATCCGCAACTGGAACGTTTCGCTGCAGAAACGCGGGTTCGTGATGCACAAGTACGTCTTGCCAGAACTCAGCAAGTTGCAGATATGACCTGGTCAGTTGGGATCAGGCGCGATGAAGGACTGAATGATTCGGCGTTAGTTGCTGGTGTGTCAATGCCTTTGTTCAGTCGCCAGCGAGCGCAAGGTGATATTGAATCAGCATTGGCCGCGCGTAATGAAGTCAGCTATCGCCGTCAGGATATGCTATTGCAACTTCATGCTCAGCTTTATCGGGCTTATTCCGGGCGTGAACAAGCAATTGCAAGTATTTCCAAGTTGCAACAACAGATTATCCCCAAACTCACTAAAAGTCTGGAGCAAACGCAAACCGGTTATCAACGGGGACTCTACAGTTATCTGGAATTTCTTACCGTCAGGCAAGACCTGCTAGGTGCCAGACGTAGTGTCATTGAGGCTGCAACTGCTGCATTGCTATACCAGACCGAAATCGAACAACTCACCGCCGAACCGCTGACAGCTGCAGAGTAAGCAATATGAATCAGGACAAATCTATGTTTAATAAACCACATTTCGTTTTTTTACCCATACGCAGCCTGCTATCAGTAGCAGCACTAATATTGCTCATCATGTCACCTGCCATAGCTGAAGATGGTCATGCGATTGAGGCTCAGCAATCAGATCAACAAGCGCAAGCCCAGCTAGCAGAATCAAATGAGCAGCATGGTCATGAGTCAACGCAAGATAAAGATAACCATGATGAATTGATGCCAAAAGAGGATGAACATGATCATAGCGCTGAATCAAAACCCGAAGAAGAAGGGCATGCTCACGCTGAGGATGAAGGTAGTGAGCATGTAGAAATGGATGCCGATATGGCTCAAAAACACGGTGTGGTAACTGCAGAAGTTACTGCCGGGCAAATATCTGTCACCTCCAAATTATACGGGAGAGTGGTTTTATCACCTGATGAGATAAGTCAAGTCAGCGCACGTTTTCCGGGTCTAATCACCCGCGTTAATGTGAATTTCGGTGATACGGTCAAAAAAGGTCAGCTATTAGCCAGTGTTGAGTCAAACAACAGCTTACAGAGTTATAACGTCACCGCGCCCATCTCAGGTGTCATTACAGCAAAAGATGCCAATACCGGCGAAGTCGCGGCAGATCAAAATCTTTTTACCATTACCAATACCCAATCACTTTGGGCTGAACTCAAAGTCTTTCCGGGACAGGCCATGAAGATAAAACCTGGTCAGAAAGTGCGTCTGTTACATAACAACACATTTTATGAATCGACGATAAAGCAACTGCTGCCAAGCAAAGATAATGCCCCTTATCGGATTGCCCGCGTCGCACTTGATAATCAGCAGCAAGTCTGGTTTCCGGGGTTGCTCGTTGAGGCTGATGCCATTACCGAGCAAACACAAGTCAATCTCAGAATTCCTAACAGTGCCATACAACAGTTTGAAGGCGCGTCTGTCGCTTTTGTCAAAGTAGGCAAGCAATATCAAGTCAGGCCATTACAACTGGGTCTTAACGATGGTCAATTCAGTGAGGTTATATCCGGACTCCGGCAGGGCGATGACATCGTCGTTGAAAATAGCTATCTGATTAAAGCTGATCTGGAAAAAGCCGGCGCAGCTCACGCTCACTGATTTAGGGAACTGACATGATTAATACTATTTTAAGTCTCTCAATCGAGAGACGGGGCCTAATGTTGTCAATGATATTTCTTATCATTGGTCTTGGAATTTGGAGCTATCAGAAACTGCCGATTGATGCCGTTCCGGACATCACTAATGTTCAAGTTCAGATCAATACCAAGGCGCCCGGATATTCTCCGCTGGAATCTGAACAACGCATCACTTATCCAATCGAGAGAGCGATAGCCGGATTACCGGATCTTGATTACACCCGCTCAATCTCTCGTTATGGATTATCACAAGTCACCGTGGTGTTTGAAGAAGGCACCGATCTGTATTTTGCGCGTAACCTTATTAATAACCGTCTGGCCGTTATAAAAGGCTCACTGCCGCAAGGTATCGAACCGGAAATGGGACCTATCGCGACCGGGCTGGGCGAAATTGTCATGTACACAATTACCGCAAAACCCGATGCAAAACAAACTGATGGCAGCCCCTATGATGCGACTGAACTTCGGGTGCTTCAGGACTGGGTGATTCAACCTCGGCTGGAGCGGGTAAAAGGTGTCACAGAAGTCAATGTTAACGGCGGTTATGAAAAGCAATTTCATGTTCAGCCGGATCCGGCGAAATTACTGAATTTTGGCGTGTCTCTCAGTGATCTGAAACAGGCGTTGATGCAAAACAATGATAATCGGGGCGCCGGTTATATTGAACGATATGGTCAGCAGATCCTAGTTCGATCGCCGGGGGGACTTAAATCCATCGATGATATTCGTCAGGTAGTAGTGAAAAATATTGATGACCGACCAGTGTTAGTCAAAGATGTGGCCGACGTTGTGATCGGTAAGCCGCTACGCAGTGGTGCGGGTACCCGTGATGGTAAAGAGACGGTTGTCGGCACCGTCATGATGTTGTTTGGTGAAAACTCACGCGAAGTTGCCTCTTCGGTTACACGTGAAATGGCGGAGATTCAATCTTCATTACCGGAAGGCGTCATATTGGAAGCGGTATATGACCGTACCACCCTAGTCGATAAAGCCGTCGCCACGGTTCAAAAAAATCTGGTTGAAGGGGCTTTGTTGGTTATCGTGGTATTGTTTTTGTTGTTGGGCAATATTCGCGCGGCTTTAATAACTGCTGCAGTTATACCCCTATCAATGCTGGCAACGATTACCGGCATGGTACAGGCCGGTATTTCTGCCAATCTGATGAGTATGGGTGCACTTGATTTTGGCCTGATTGTCGATGGTGCGGTGATTATCGTTGAGAACTCTATCAGACGATTATCAATGGCACAAAAGCAATATGGTGGTGTGCTGCCGGTTAAAGAACGCTTAAACGTAGTCTATGAGGCTACGAATGAAGTGATACGTCCCAGCCTGTTTGGCGTCATGATTATTACCATTGTGTATATCCCGTTATTCACATTGACAGGTGTTGAAGGCAAGATGTTTGACCCCATGGCTGCCACCGTGGTGATCGCTTTACTATCTGCCATGGTCTTTACGCTTACGATAGTACCGGCTGCCGTCGCCATGTTTATGAGTGGACGGGTCACTGAAAAAGAGAGTTTTATCATCAGTGGTGCCAAGTGGATTTACCGGCCAGTTTTGCTGCTCAGTCTTAAGCTGCGCTGGCTGTTGATTCTGTTTGCAGCCTTGCTGGTTGCGCTGTCAATTAACATGGCCAGCAAAATGGGGTCAGAATTTATCCCCCAACTAAATGAAGGCGATATTGCCTTACATGCACTGCGAACCATCGGTACCAGTCTAGAGCAATCCGTCAAAATGCAGGAACAGCTGGAACAACGGCTAAAAACTTTTCCGCAGGTGGATAAGGTTATTGCCAAAATCGGGACGCCGGAGGTAGCAACCGATCCAATGCCACCTAATGTAGCCGATACATTCCTTATACTTAAGCCAAGAAATGAATGGCCGGATCCGGAATTACCCAAGAGCGAACTCCTTGCTGAAATTGAAGCAGCAGTCACGCAATTACCCGGTAACAACTATGAGTTTACTCAACCCATTGAAATGCGCTTTAACGAGTTAATTTCAGGCGTTCGTGCGGACTTGGGTATTAAAGTTTTCGGCGATGATTTGGACTTGATTAAGCAGAACGCTGAGGCAGTTCTGGCTGTGATTCAGGAGATCCCCGGCGCTGCAGATGCCCGGCTGGAGCAAGTCGATGATATGCCCATGCTGACCATTGAACCCAAACGCATGGCCATGTCACGTTATGGACTTAATGTCGATGATTTACAAAACATGTTATCCACCGCCGTTGGCGGTGGCGAAGTTGGCCTGATCTATGATGGCGATCGGCGCTTTGATCTGGTGGTGCGGTTGCCTGAAGAAATTCGACAAGACATACCCGCCTTATCGAATCTGCCCGTGAGTTTGCCTAATGGCGATTACGTCCCTTTATCCGAAGTCGCAACCATCGAATTAACACAAGCGCCGAGTCAGATTTCCAGAGAAAACGCCAAACGGCGCGTGGTGGTCACCAGCAATGTCAGAGGACGTGATCTGGGTTCTTTTGTAGAAGAAGCTCAACAGCGTATTGCTGAGCAAGTGCAATTACCACCCGGTTATTGGATTGAATATGGTGGTACTTACGAGCAACTACAATCAGCCAGTCACCGACTGTCGATTGTGGTGCCGGTTACGTTGTTCATTATCTTGGGCCTGCTGATTACTTTGTTTGGCTCATTTCGAGATGCAGCAATTATCTTCACTGGGGTGCCCCTTGCATTAACTGGTGGTGTTTTGGCGCTCTGGTTGCGAGATATGCCGCTATCTATTTCCGCAGGGGTTGGTTTTATTGCGCTCTCGGGCGTGGCGGTATTAAACGGTCTCGTAATGTTGTCATTTATCAGGGATTACTGGCATCGGCACGGCGATCTGCACAAAGCAATCGTTGATGGTGCAATGACCCGGTTACGGCCTGTATTGATGACGGCTCTGGTAGCAAGTCTCGGTTTTGTGCCGATGGCACTCAATACCGGCACAGGGGCGGAGGTGCAAAGACCGCTGGCAACGGTCGTCATTGGTGGCATTATTTCGTCAACTTTACTCACCCTAGTGGTACTGCCCGCACTTTACCGCATAGTTCATGGCCGTGAAAAATCAAGATAAAACATGGCGGCCTTTTTGGCCGCCAATTTTTCTTGAGTTTATCTATACAACGAATTCAGAAAAGGAATATCTATATGCATACACATCATCAAGAAGGGGGGACTTCTGGTAATCGGATCGCAACGGCTTTTTTTCTAAATGTCAGTTTTACCATAATTGAATTTATCGGTGGCTGGCTGACAAATAGCACGGCAATTATGGCTGATGCTGTTCACGATCTTGGAGATAGTCTGTCTATTGGCAGTGCCTGGTTTTTAAACCGTGCTGGCAATAAGTCTGCTGATTCTGTATTTACCTATGGTTATCGGCGCCTGTCTCTTTTTGGCGCTTTGATTAATGGCTTGGTGTTAATCGCTGGCTCAATATGGGTGTTAACTCAAGCGGTACCACGTTTGGCCGATCCGGTGATGCCGGTTACCGAAGGCATGCTGGCATTGGCTTTATTGGGCGTTACTGTTAATGGTTTTGCGGCTTATCGGCTGAGCAAAGGGACTTCTCTTAATGAAAAAATACTCAACTGGCATTTATTAGAAGATGTATTAGGTTGGCTGGCTGTTTTGATCATTTCTATCATTCTGCAGTTTGCCGACTGGCCGATTTTAGATCCGCTTTTATCCATTGGTTTTACACTATTCATCTTATTTAATGTTGTTCGCAATTTGTGGGTGACCGGTAAATTGTTTTTTCAGGCAGTGCCCGATAAAGCGCTGCATGATGAGATCAAAAAATCTCTTGTCAGCATTGAGGGTGTCAATGAGGTACATCATTTACATCTCTGGTCACTTGATGGTGAACACCATGTCCTTACTGCACATCTGACACTTGATAACGATATTGTCTCTTCTGAAAATTACATGGCTATGAAACAAACGGTTGCCGAGATTTTATCTCAATATGATCTTGAGCACACTACGATAGAGCTTGAACTGAATCAGGAGCGTTGCAGAGATTTTAGTGACCCTGAAACAACATCTCAATAACATTTTACGCAAATAAAAAAATGACAATTATTAATATCCAACCAAAAAAGTTCACTGGTTTCAAACGTGTGCTCTGGGCGACTTTTTATTCATATAAAGGGTTTCATTCTGCGCTGCGTCATGAAGTTGCTTTTCGTCAGGAATTTATTGCATTCGTCTTATTATTGCCGGTTGTGTTCTGGGTAGACTTTACTGCTATAGAGCGGTTTATGTTGATAGTCAGCATGGTTGCTGTGATGGTCGTCGAGTTGATCAATTCAGCAATTGAATCGACGCTGGATAGAATCAGCTTAGAACATCACTTATTAACTGGGCGGGCCAAAGATTATGGATCACTGGCTGTTTTACTTACCCTTATTATGTCAATCGCAGCATGGACATTATTACTATGGCCCAGATTATTTTGAATTCAAACGAAAAAAATATGATCACAAAATCAACCTCAATGCTAGGACCTTACCGCATTTTATTTCAGGTTCTGTTTATTGGGCTTCTTATTCTCTCGCTATCAAGATTAGGGCTTGTTCTATGGCAGTGGGATCGGGTATCGGCAGCAATTGGTCTGACATCTATATTTATTCAGGGCTTCAGAGCCGACCTCATTATTATGGGCATGCTTATTGCACCACTGATGTTATTGATGCCGCTACTGGTTAATAAACTTACTTGGCAATTATGGCAAAAGCTAGTGTGGCTCTGGAGTTTAATGATCATTATGTTGATCGTTTTTATGGAGTCTGCCACACCGGCATTTATTGTTCAGTATGATTTGCGTCCGAACAGACTATTTGTCGAATACCTGCAATATCCAAAAGAAGTTTTCTCAACCTTGTGGGAAGGTTTTCGTCTTCCACTCATTCTCGGCGTTGTTTTCACTATATTAGCTGGTTGGTTCACAAATCGATTGTTACAGTATTGGTTAAAACAATATCAATTGGATTGGCCAATTTGGCGTATATGGCTAACTTGGCCGCTGATGGTTCTCATCTTCGTAGTCATGATCCGATCTACTTTATCCCATCGACCAGCTAATCCGGCCATGTTTGCAATCAGCTCGGATGCTATGGTCAATAGCCTAATCATTAACTCAACTTGGTCAGTGTATTTTGCTATCTACAATATGAAGCATGAAGCAGAAGCCGGAGAAGTCTATGGTTCGCTGACTGATGCACAAATCATGCAGGAAATGAGCGAGAACTATCCCTGGCTTGATAATGATCCAGATGCACCATTTCCTACTCTCAATAAACGGCCAGCGACAGTTGAAAGAGATAAACCACTTAATCTGGTTATCATTCTTGAAGAAAGCTTGGGTGCCACTTTTGTCAAGTCTTTGGGTGGGGAGTATTCCGTAACACCAGAACTGGAAAAACTGAAAAATGCGGGTTGGTGGTTTGAACAACTTTACGCAACCGGTACGCGTTCAGTAAGAGGAATTGAAGCCACGATAACGGGTTTTTTGCCCTCGCCCGCAAGAAGCGTAGTAAAGCTTTCTTTATCACAACAGAATTTTTTCACTGTTGCAGATTTATTGGGTCAACGTGGCTACAAAACGGAATTTATTTATGGCGGGCAATCTCACTTCGATAACATGGCTAACTTCTTTATTGGCAATGGCTTTCAATCTATCATTGACCAAAATGATTACGTTGATCCACTCTTCGTTGGCAGTTGGGGGGTCTCAGATGAAGATCTATTCAATATGGCGCATCAACGGATCGTTCAAGCGAACCTGAGTAATCAACCGTACTTTAGTTTAGTTTTCACCTCCAGCAACCATTCGCCATACGAATTCCCCGATGGCAAGATCGATCTGCATTCGGCCGAGAAACAAACTGATTTGAATGCTGTTAAATATGCAGATTATGCTTTGGGGCAGTTCTTTAACACAGCTATGAAAAGCGATTATTGGGACAATACACTCTTTTTGGTGATTGCCGATCATGATTTAAATGTTTATGGAAATGCACTTGTGCCGATAGAACGTTTTCAAATCCCAGGCCTCATTTTAGGGGCTGATATAAAACCAAAACGTATTAAGACGGTGGCGAGCCAGATTGATATGGCGCCTACTTTACTGTCACTGATGGGTATTAGCGCTGAGACACCAATGATAGGCAGAGACTTAAGCCGCCCAGAGGAGCAGCAATCACCCGGCAGGGCATTGATGCAATTTGCCGATTATTTTGCCCTGCTGCAAGGGCAGAAGGTGACCGTGTTACGCCCTCAAAAAGACGCTCTAGCTGGGCAGTATATTCTCAACAAGCGTCAATTAGAGCTTACAGGGCCAGCAGATAAAGAGGATGCTCATGAAGCATTGGCACATGTATTACTACCTTCTTGGCTATACCGTCAGCAACGTTACGATATGCCTGTCGGGCATCCGTCAAACAAAAATTAGCATTTCTCATCCTATTATGCAGTTTTTGATTGGTCGCATTAAAGATAAGAAATGTTATGTTGGTCAAAAATTCTATGTTAAATAATTTATTCACAACTATTTATAAAGTTTGGAAAATCAAAAACCATGGGTAGATTAATTTATTTCATAGAATCAAATCTCGTTTGGTTTGTCATTATTGTGGCTGGGATTGGCCTAGTATTACCTGAGACAGGTAATTATCTCCAACCACTAATTGGGCTATTACTCGCTGCATTAATGTTTATTATTAGTCTGACTTTTGATGCCCATGACGTGAGATTAGTACTTAGAAAACCTTCAAGGCAATTTTTAGCGCTGGTTCTAGTTTATGGCCCCATGTCACTTGCCGGGCTGCTGACCGGCCGCTTATTCTTTGGCAGTGGTCCGTTGGCTATGGGCCAAACTTTGCTTGGCACTTTACCCACAGATGTATCATCTCCGTTGTTAGTGTTGATGGCGCGAGGCAATGTTGCATTGGCTGCCGTTTTTAATGCGGTAAATACTGCTTTATCCCCATTCATTGTTCCTCTGCTTTTTTTATGGCTGACGGGCATTCAACTGGAAGTACCGCTTGACAAAATTATTTTCGAATTAGTGTTGATTGTTCTCGTTCCCACCATTTTGGGCGTGAGTTTACGAACAAAGTTTTCAACATTTTTTTCACGGCATGATTCAGCTTATGCAGGAATTGGCTCGTTTCTTTACCTTCTGATATTGCTCGCTGTGATAGGGCCTAATGCAGAAACGATTATTGGCTATGGTTGGTACGCTTTTGTTATTGCTGCTGCAGCTTTATCTCTGAATTTGATTGGTTATCTGGTAGGAATGACCTCACGTCTGATAACCAACGACCGAAAAGAGGTCATCACATATCTTTTCACGGTAAGTAAGAAGGAATTCAGTATAGCTGCTGCTTTTGTAGCGGCATCCGGGCTACCTTCAGAAATTGCTATTCCTGCCGCATTTTTCGCCGTAATTCAAATGATCACTTCTCCGATTGTAGCCAAAATTCTCTCTCGAACTGTATAGCATCAGAGAGATGACTAAAAATCATGTCAGTTGGGGTAAACCTTCAGCTGACAAGTAACAATGGTTAAATATCTATTTGAATGCAGAATTATCAGGGTTAAAAAACGGTGATAACTCATGCTAAATAAATACTAACTCAGTCAAGGATAACAATATGCCAACTTCGTCTGTAATTAAAGGTAAATGGATAAGTGTTTTTAACATACAAAAGATGGATTGTCCGTCAGAAGAGCGGATGATCCGTATGGCATTGAACAGTTTAGGTGGGATTAAAGCACTATCGTTTGACTTGCCGAATCGTCGGTTAGAAGTGCTACATGACGGAGCGGTTGAGCCAATTACCACGAAACTTGCAAGCTTGGGGCTAGGTGCGTCGCTTGAGAAGACACAAGCCGCCGCCACCGATAGCGTCTCGGCTATTGAAAAATTTGCTGGCTCTGCCGATCAGGAGTCACACATCCTACTTGTGCTACTTGGCATCAATGCTCTGATGTTCATAGTGGAATTGACTGCTGGCTTGCTTGCCCAATCTGCAGGGCTGATAGGTGAGTCGTTAGACAATTTCGCCGATGCCGCTGTTTATGGTATTGCTCTCTATGCAGTGGGCCATAGTATCAAAATGCAGGTCCGCGCCGCTCAATTTGCAGGTGTACTTCAATTGATTCTTGCCTTAGGTGTTCTAGCGGAGGTATTACGTCGTTTCGTATTCGGAAGCGAACCTGAATCTGTAACGATGATGGCCGTTGCCTTCGTTGCTATGATTGCCAATATCATCTGTATGTTGTTGATTTCGAGGCATCGTGATAATGGTGCACACATGAAGGCAAGCTGGATATTCTCAGCCAATGACGTCGTGATCAATGTGGGCGTTATCTGCTCTGGTGCCTTAGTACTCTGGACAGGATCCAACTATCCGGATTTGATTATTGGCACCGTAGCAGGCCTGATTGTCCTCAATGGAGCGCGCCGAATTCTGGCTCTTCGAGCTTGATAGTTTTAAAGGTTTAAGTTAGGGGTTTTATTAGAAATCTTTATTTAGCCTTAGTTATTTATGATAATTAAATATATGTAAATTTAAATGCATTATTTAAAAATTTTTAAAAACCCAACAAGCAAATAAATTAAGGGACTGATCCAGATAACTAGCCCATACCCGCCTTAACCCATTGAGCTAATTGCTTTAATTGGCTCTTTGGGTCACTGTTATTAAATCGCCACTCACACTCTTTCAAAAACAAGTGAAAATGCGCTTTTGGAATACCGTTAAATCGGCGTAAATGACGCTTGGTTTGATTCCAAAAATTCTCAATACCATTGATATGTAGTGGTTTACTGATCCCGGACACCAATTAAGGAGGTAATATGACCTCCGAAGAGGTGTTCAATGACAAAACAAAGAAGAAGTTTTACTCCTGAGTTCAAGCTGGAAGCAGCGAGTCTGGTGGTGGACCAGAACTACAGTGCTCCAGAAGCCTGCCAAGCCCTCGGTGTGTGTGAGTCAGCCCTGCGTCGCTGGGTTAAACAGTTACAAGCTGAACGAGGTGGGCATACGCCTGCTTCCAAAGCGTTGACGCCAGAACAGCAGCGTATTCAGGAGTTGGAAGCGCGGGTGAAGCGCCTGGAGCAGGAAAAAACCATATTAAAAAAGGCTACTGTAGATTCAAACGATCATTGCAACACCGTTATCAATCATGTGTGATGGTGTTTTAAATTTCAATGTTTTCCTCGGACGTTCGTTTAATTGAGTTGCAACAGCATTCAGCCGTTCTTGTGAGTGTGGTGATAGATCTGTTTTTTTAGGGAAGTATTGACGAATTAGGCTGTTGGTATTTTCGTTTGTGCCCCTTTGCCAAGGGCACTGCGGATCACAGAAGTACACAGGAATGCCAATTTCCTTTGTTAAGTCAGCATGTTTAGCCAACTCCATGCCTCTATCCCAAGTCAAAGATTTACGATATTCAGCTGGCATCTTTGTAAATGTTGCTAACAAGGCTTTATGTACAGATTCAGCATCCTTCCCTGCCAGTTTGAGGATGATGGTAAAGCGTGACTTCCTGTCGACTAGCGTAGCAATGTGTGTGTTTTTCGAACCTGATACCAGAGCACCTTCCCAATGACCAAGAGACTTACGGTTATCAATGTTTTTAGAACGTTCATGGATCGACAAACCACTAACAATTTTAGTGAAGCTCCTATCGCCACTTCGACGATGATATTGGCTATGGCGCATCGGTCTGTTTCGCCGCAGATGTTGCGTGAAAGAGTGATGGATCACACCTTTGGCACGCACGTACATTGATTTATAAATGGTCTCATGTGAAACCTGCATTTGTTTGTTTCGTGAGAATTCAACACTTAGCCAGCCAGATATTTGCTCAGGGGACCACTTCAGCTCAAGCTTTGACATGACGAGTTGCCGTAAATCTGAATTAAGCTCTAGTATTCCAAGTTTTGGCCGCTTGGCCATGCGCCTTGCACGATTGTCTGCATCAACCGCTTTGTAGAAGCGTCTTCCTCGGTTACGGGCAATTTTCCGAGAAATGGTTGAAGGTGAGCGATTCAGCATCCTGGCGATAGCTCTGAGTGACATCTTCGCCGATAATGCGACTCTTATTTCCTCACGCTCAGCAATTGTCAGATGTTTGGCATTTCTGGTTCTGGTTCTGGGTTTGATGCCACCGGTTTCACGTAATGCTGTGAAAACTGTACCGGGTGCTGCGTCCAATACTCTTCCAATATCACTGAAACCGGTGCCTTGTTTCCATAAATTAAATACCAGTTCTTTCTCATCTTGAGTAAATGTTCGTTTTGCTCGTTTCATCAAATGTGCCCATGCAAATCAGTATTTTAGTAAAACTGTTGCTTTGACCATTTGAATCTACAAGCGCTTTTTTTATAATGTCACGCTCTGTTTTTAATTTGGCATTTTCCCGACGAAGCCTGACAAGCTCTTTATTCAGCTCAGCGTCAGCCATATTTTTTTGAGTGCTTGGCACGCCATTGGCCGTCTTTATCCAGCGTCGCAGCATGCCAGAGTTGATTCCCAGATCGTCCGCTATTCCCTGAATCGAGCTGTCCTGTTGACTCGCAAGCCTGATGGCCTCTGCTTTAAATTCATCGGTGTATTTTCTGCGTGTTCCCATTTGATTCATCTTCTACTTTTCCTTTCATGTTAAAACATGCTTATGAAAAGTGTCCGTTAAATTGTGGGAAACCCAATAGGATAACACTTCGTTATTGGTATAAGTGGGAAACTAT
>NZ_DCSO01000027.1:52670-52977 GCF_002325665.1 Methylophaga sp. UBA1464 | reverse complement strand
TGGGAAACTATGACAAGAAACGGTTTTTAAATAAACGAGAAGTATGGGTAGTAAACCTAGCACGAATCGATTAAAAGAATTATTTTTGAACGTTTAAATATAAAGCGATAGGTCCGAATTTTAAGCAAATTAATCATATGTTTATTAAATATCTCAGTAAAAATCTCTTCATCGTTATCAGTGTGTTGCTTAGTTCCGCATCAGCCACACCTACCACTTTCGAACAATCAAAAATAATTGCGAAAGAACAAATCTATTTTGATCGAAATGATGATGGCTCTACATATTGTTCCTGCCAATGGAAATG
>NZ_DCSO01000027.1:50031-52495 GCF_002325665.1 Methylophaga sp. UBA1464 | reverse complement strand
TATTGTTCCTGCCAATGGAAATGGGTTGGAAAATCCGGTGGTCGAGTCGACTTTAAATCTTGTGGTTATAAAATCAGAGCAGAAGGACAGCGTAATCGGGCGCAACGTATTGAATGGGAACACATCGTTCCTGCCTCAAACTTTGGCCGTGCACGGCAATGTTGGCAAAAAGGTGGTCGTTCGAACTGTAAACAAACCGATCCAGTATTCAATTTGATGGAAGCTGATTTACATAATCTCACACCAACAGTGGGTGAGCTTAATTCAGATAGACAGAACTTCAACTATGGCGTCTTACCATCGGCTACTAAACGACATGGTGCTTGTGAATACAGAGTTGACTTTAAAACAAGAGTGGTTGAGCCACGAAATGAAATTAAAGGGTTTTTAGCAAGAGTGTATTTTTACATGCATGACCGATACGGTATGAATATGTCTGAGCAACAACAACGCTTATTGATGTCCTGGCATAACATTTATCCTGTTTCAGCTTGGGAATTGGAAAGGGACCGCCGTATATCAACTATAACAGGCCATTCAAATCCATTTGTGACTGGTGAAAAGAATTGGAAGATTGGACAGAAAAGTTCAGCAAAAGTAGCAATCACTGCCAATAAAGCACCAGTTGTCCAAAAGATAATTAGGGGCAACCGTAACAGTAATGTTTTTCATTTACCCAATGGGTGCCCGTCATATGACAAAGTCAGCCCCAAAAATATTGTCGAATTTGTCTCCGAAACTGAAGCACATGATGCAGGATATAAAAAAGCAGGGAATTGTAATTAGGATAATACTTGAAATCTTTTCGCTTAAACTATCTGTTTGAAATAGTAAAAAATTAGGACTGGAAACCACATGATGTTAGTTGTCGATCTGGAAGCAACTTGTTGGGAAGATAAGGTGGATGGAACCGATCTTCGGCAGACGGTAGATGATATGGAAGTGATTGAATTTGGTTGTGTCGTCTGTGAAACAAATGGAACGGTTATCGATTCAAAATCTTTTTTTGCACGTCCCAAGTTACATCCTGTTTTAACTGAATTCTGTACGAAGCTAACGTCGATCAAGCAATCAGATGTTGATAATGCCCCATATTATGCTGATGCCACGAAAACATTGAACGAATGGCTTGGACAATACGAATTATCACAATGGGTGTCATGGGGAAACTATGATAAGCATCAACTTTTAAAAGAGTATGAGAGACACGGCGTATGTCCAAGCTTTCTTGATTTACCTCATGAAAATTTAAAAAAGCGTTGGAGTAAAGGTAAAAAAGCTTTTCGTAACGCAGGTCCTAAAGTTGCCTTGGAGTATCACGGCCTAGAATTTGAAGGCAAATATCATCGTGCAATTGATGATGCATTAAATATCGCACGACTATTACCATTTATTTATAACGAGACCGTGGAAAAATAATTTGTTGCTACAGAAATGGTTTTTTTTATTACTTACATTAGTTCACGAAAGTATTGTAAAAATTCAAATAGATTGTTAATTTACGACTGTGTTTCGTTATAACGAGCGCGTTTTGCCAGTTGGATGATCCACTGGTTCCTTAGTTTCTGCTGAGCAGGGCGAGGTAACCAATAATTGTGGAGAACTTCATGGCAAAAAACCGACCTTCCCTCCGTGCACCTCGCACTAAAGCTTTCAAAAAACAAAATGGCCGTTGCTACTATTGTGATCTACCGATGTGGAACTCAGATGCAAAGATCTTTTCTCAGCGTTATAAATTAACTCTAAAACAAGCTGAACAGTTCAAATGTACAGGTGAGCATCTCACTGCGTTTCACGCCGGAGGTGCTTCTAATCAATCAAATATTGTCGCGGCTTGTCATTACTGCAATGCTAAAAGGCACACTCGTAAAGAGGAGCTATCACCCGAGACATACAAAAATAAAGTGCAGAAGCGCGTGCGAGCAGGGAAATGGAATGCAGGGCTTCTGTTAAGCGCTCACTGATTCCCTGAGAGTTTTTCCTGAATTCTTAAATAGATTTCTTCCCGATTCACTGCCACCTCTCTGGGGGCAGTGATTCCTATTCGAACCTGGCTTTTTTTCCCATAACCAGATACGCCTAACACTTCAATCATGACTCCTTGTCCAATATAAAGTTTTTGGCCAACCTGTCTCTTTAAAATCAACATCCTTGTCTCCTTATTTTTCCGCTATTGCGAGCTTACAAAAATTATTGGCTGATCTCACATGGCTTCAGAGAGTCTTTTACAAAATTCTTATTGATCCAATATCAATGATTCCCTATATTTTCTCTTCTCTGTATTTTCTCATTTGGCCATACATTTAATTGAAGGTGATTATGCCTGCTGTAAGTAATGAATTCTGGGACAGGGTTATTATATTGGTCGATATGAACTGCTTCTTCGCTCAGGTAGAGCAACAAGATAATCCGTTTTGGCGCAATAGGCCTGTGGCCATTACGAATGGAAAATTAGGTAGCACGA
>NZ_DCSO01000027.1:48063-49939 GCF_002325665.1 Methylophaga sp. UBA1464 | reverse complement strand
GTAGCACGATTATCACATCTTCTTATGAAGCCCGGGCGTATGGAGTAAAGACGGGCATGCGTCTGAAAGAGGCGAGAGGACTGTGTCCCGAGCTTATCCAGGCTCCGAGCCGACCGCATCGATATGTGGAAAAATCCACTCAAATTATGCAAGCGCTGGAAAAAATAACCCCCGACCTTGAAATATATTCTGTCGATGAAGCTTTTCTGGATGTTACCCATTGTCAGAGCCTTTTAGGAAATCCGGAAACCATCGCGAAACTAGTAAAAAAAGCGGTGAGCGATGCTTCTGGCCTGACGTGTAGTGTTGGTGTGAGTGGTGACAAAACTACTGCCAAGTTTGCAGCCAAATTGAATAAGCCAGATGGTTTAACTGTTATCAAGCCTTGGGAAGCTGAAGCTAGACTGGCCGATGAACCTGTCACTGAGCTGAGTGGTATTGCTAAAGGCATTGGCACGTTTCTGAATAAGTACGGCGTATATAAATGTGGCGATATGAAGAAGTTACCGATCGGCATCTTAGCCAAACGCTTTGGTAATCCCGGCAGACGAATCTGGTTAATGGCTCAAGGCAAAGATCCCGAGCCCGTAACAACAATCGTAAAACCGCCTAAAACCATTGGGCATGGCAAAGTCATGCCGCCTGGTACCCGTGATTTACGAACCGTTTTACTTTACTTGCAGCATATGGCTGAAAAGGTCGGAACAAGACTGCGTCGTCATAACTTTCAATCGAATCATTTTTTCATCGGTATCAAAACCGAAGCGGGCTGGCTTGGTATGAAAACAAAGATTGATTTCACCACGGACGATGGTCAGGTTATTTATGAACTGGGTCGGCAGTTTATGCAAAAGTATTGGGTTGGCCAAGATGCTCGACAGGTACAAATCACAGCATTAAATCCCACAGAGTCTCGGCAGCAGGATTTATTTTTGGATAACACCCATCAAATCAAACGTGAAAAGATTAATCAGGCGGTAGATAAGATTAACCAACGCTACGGCGAATTTACCGTGGCACCAATGCCTGTGATCGGACGTAGTGAGATGCCAAATGTAATAGCCCCCGCATGGAAGCCCACAGGCCATAGGAAGACGATCTGATGTGCGGTGGAGCCTATTTTCAATATGGTGATGAATTCATGCGGATGTATTTCCCCAACCCCAAAGCCATGCTGCCAGTGTTAAAAAAAGATGGCTCGATTGAGTTGTTACCCTGGGGACGTCGACAAAAGCAACCTGGATTTTTACCTATAACTGGATGGGCAAAGATTGAATCCATTTATGGCGGCGTATGGGAGCGTTATTTTCCCAAGCCGGTAAAGATCCCAGTGTTAGCGTTTATGGAAAAAGATTTTGAAGGTCAGAGTCACTGGTATGACTTGCAGAAGGGGCAATACATTCAAGGTTTAGTGGCGAAAGAGGGTAATGAGCGTCGAGTATATGTGGTGACATTGGAACCCGAGCCCGAGGATGCACAAATACATAGTCGTTGGCCACGAGTCATTCAATCAGGCGAAAGAGGATATAGGACTTACTGACTACCAAGCTATAAGTAATAACGTCGAAAAAGTGTAATATATACTTAATAAGTTACCTTATAAATATATCCTAACTAAATGTTAATATTGATTATATGTAAAAAATAATTTCTTGTGATACAAAACAAAAGCTATTAATCTTGCCCTCAGGTTTATTGGAGGAGGGCCAGAAGTTGGCTGCTAAAGTTAGAGAAGAAAGTGAAGAAAGGCTGCTCGTCTTTTGGGATGTCGTCGAACTCGGGATGGATAAACATATCATTGGTTTTGACATCGGGCGAAAACAGGCAAGATTCAGCACGCCCATCATTAAATTGGATTTATATTCCAATACGGCGA
>NZ_DCSO01000027.1:47354-48004 GCF_002325665.1 Methylophaga sp. UBA1464 | reverse complement strand
ATTCCAATACGGCGATAACTAGATCTGGCACACGCTATAGATTTTTGAGCGCGCCTGGTCGACTTCATCCCTATGCTAAACGGCTATTAAAAAAGCTCTTTAATAATAGTCCGCTTCGCTACACGTTGAAGTATTCCCATCCTGAAGATAAAAGAAATTCGCTGGATAACATTGAGGAATGGGTCAAGCATTCGCGGGTCACAAAGCCCCGTAAAGACCCATATGATCGCTATAAAGGCAAACTGATCGCTTGTTTAAAATCAGAGTTTGAAGATATAGCAGAGTTTTATCATCACTTGGCGTGGATCGATGAGAGAAGTATTTATATCGGCAATACCAATGATGAATTCACCTTGTGGAATGAGTTTGCTTTGCGTCATGGAAAAAGCGAGGACATTCAAAAGATTTTCTTGGAGCAAACATCTACATGCCATTTGGCCACGCAAAAAGCCAGCGCTCTGCTCGAACGTGGCGCGCTGTCTCAAGTTGTTATTGATCCGAAGATACCCATTATTTTTTCCAGAGATCTGTGGGATAAAGCTTCCTGCTTATTTTCTGACATGGTGTCCAAGCTCGCAGAGCTTAATCCAAACGCCGACGTTACGTCACTGCGATTAGTCCCGCCGTCTGAAGAGGGCATGATTGAGTGG
>NZ_DCSO01000027.1:39668-47232 GCF_002325665.1 Methylophaga sp. UBA1464 | reverse complement strand
AAGCCACTACCAAACCCCCGAAGAGTTTTGATACCCAGCACTACCTCTATGAAATTTTGGATGGCCACTCTCGGGCTATTCAAGATTTTAGACGCTCACATGAGATCCTCAGTCATGACTAAGTTAACGCAATTCATCAAATTATTTGATCCAGTCGCCCTGTCGGACCGCCGGGAGACGCTGTCAAAAGATGTTCTCAATCAAAGTGCAAACCTCTTTAAAAAGCTACCTGATGTCAGGATCCGAGTCAAATTGACCCGTGAACGTTTAGCTGAAATTGAGGCACATTTACGCCAAAAATTTCCGAGCTTTAACGAGGCAACAGATGCCATATTTAATGAGTTGATGATTTCCTTGCACAGTTCTTCAAAGGGTGTTTATTTCTGGCCTATCTTACTACTGGGACCGCCAGGCACAGGAAAAACACACTATGCCAGGGAGCTTTCTGAATTGCTTGGTCTGGGCTTTGAAAAAGTCGATCTTGCCGCCACGACGGCGGGAATGGTCTTGGTGGGTACGAGTTCACAGTGGGGTAATTCCAAACCTGGCCTCGTAGCATCACATCTTTTGCAGAACCGTATTGCTAACTTTGTGTTGTTTCTGGATGAAATCGATAAAGCTGACAATAAATTCATCAATGGTGGAAACGTCAATAATTCTTTACTGACGTTGCTTGAACCTGAGACCGCCAAAGAGTTTCAGGATGAGTTTGTTCAGGTTCCCATGGATGCTTCGAATATCTGCATTATTCTCACCGCGAACGAAGAAAAAAATATAGATGAGCCCATTTTAAGTCGGCTGAAGAAAGTAAGGGTAAGTGAGCCAACCCTTGAGCAGTTACGACAGATTGCGCCGTTCGCCCTTGAGAACATTATCAAGCACCTTGAAGTGGATAACCTGATGATCTCGACATTGGATAGTGAAGCACTCGACGCGCTACAAATGAATAAAGTCAATGTACGTCAGTTAAACGAAGTCCTGAGAGAGGCTATAGGCCTGTGCCTGAAGGAGAAGTCGACGCAGCTCTCCGCTTCCCATATCAGAATTTCCATTGAACGTACGCTGGGCATCACAGTACCCCCTGAGGCTAAGCCCAAATCAACTAAGAAACTTCACTAACGCACCTTATAACGCAAAGGAGAACGATATGGATATTTATGTGCCCCCCGGTGAAATCATCATGAAGGACTGGAATATTCTGATGATTGAGTATGAGCATGTTATGACGGAGAAGTTTCTGGGATACAGCATGAACGAGCAACACTATCGATTAAGCTCTGTCATTCGAGAATACGACCGAGAAACCAATACAGGGATAACCGAATCGGGTTCACGCTATACGTTTCTGACACCACCTGGAAAGCTCCATCCGCGTGCTCAGACAATGTATGAGAATTTCTGCAAAGTAAAAGAAGTCTCCATCAAATTGAAATACGAGTTTTAGTCATGCGTGAGACGTTAACGAAGGCACTGTATTCAAGCTGTCCTATCATCTACCGCAATCGAGATGCAGCAGACGCAGAAAACCGAACACAGATGGTCTGGGGCTTCCAATGCGGCTCAGGCTGGTTCGAGTTACTGCTCAATCTATCACAAGCGATTGAGGCGATAGCAGAAGATAGAAAACGTCAGGGTATTTCGGAGCATGAACTGCCGCTGGTCAATCAAGTGAAAGAAAAATTTGGTGAACTGCGTGTTTATATGGAAATTAGCGGTCCAGGCATAACTGAACTGATTAATGAAGCTCAATTAGATTCAACCGAAATATGTGACTGCTGTGGGAAGCCCGGGGAGCCGGTAAGCGTATATGGCTATGTGTTGACCCGTTGCCAACAGCATATTGATGAGCCGGTCACTTAATATTAACTTCAAAAGGTTTTTATGAAATTCCAACTTTTCTCTGACTTGCATCTTGAAATGGGAGACTACTTCATCCCGCCTGAATCAGATGCAGATCTTATTATTCTGGCAGGAGACATTAACACCGGACTGAAAGGGCTTCAGTTTGCCGTAAAGCTCATTAAACGTTTTGATAAAGATGTCATTTATGTTCCGGGTAATCATGAGTTTTACCGACATGACATCAGATTACTAAGAGAAGAAATGCGGTTATTCGCAAAACCCTATCCAAGGCTGCACCTGTTGGATAATGACGAGATTACACTGAATGGTGCTCGGTTTATCGGTTCTACGTTATGGACGGACTATGCACTTGATGGGCGTTTCGATAAACAGAAAACGATGGACTTTATTTCGTTTTATTTAAACGACCATAGATTTATCAAATACGGTGATAACCGTTTTACTGCACAAGATGCGTTGTTACTTCATCAGAAAGCCAAGTTATACCTGCATGAAAAGCTCAAAGAACCATTTGAGGGTAAGACGGTTGTTGTGACGCATCATGCGCCGAGCTTGATCTGCCACCATCCTGACTTTGAGATGGACCAGATGGCTGCGGCGTTTATTTCAGATTGTGATGATTTACTTCAATATGCCGATGTATGGTGTTTTGGCCATACGCATGCAAATGTTGATATGCATATTAATGGATGTAGAGTGATGAGCAATCAAAAAGGGTACTCTTGTGAGAGGATGCCACATTCTTTCAATCCAAGGTTAGTGATTAAAATATAGAACATTCTTAATCCTATTTTAAATATAGACTACTAATAACTTACTAATTGAGACAAATGCCAAGCCGGAGAAATAAGTTTTTGAATGTCCTAAGTAACACTAATAATTAAAAGAATGCCTGGATAATATATTAAAGCTACATAAGCAAAACTTTTCATTTACACATACTATAAATTTGGCAAATTTTTCGTTCAATATGCCTGAAATTACTAAAAATGGTATTGTCATCGAATAGTAGTGGACTACTCAGTTATCGAAAGCTTTTAAAATTCAAATGCTCTCTTGTGAGATACTTGTTGTGAGTAAATAAATGTTTGATTTGAGGGTATATCTCGCACAAGCAATTATTAAATATAATTCGTATCATGCTGAACTATTAAAGAGTTATATAAAGCTTTATGAGAGCTGGTTATCCATATAGACGAAAAGGAATAGGAATAAGTTATGGCTTTTGATTTCGGAAAAATAAAGGCTAAGAAAACTGATGCTGGACCTTTAGACCCAATTGAACTTTTCCAAAAAAATAAATCCAAAATAACTGATGTTGGAATTAATGACCTCTGGCTTGGCCAAGGTGATGCTCTTCGGGATTGGCATGAACATCGTGATAAAAATGATGTTGCTATTGTATTAAACACTGGTGCTGGAAAGACGCTTATAGGCTTACTTGTTGCTCAATCATTAGTTAATGAAACTAAAGGAAGGGTAGTTTACGCTTGTGCATCCATACAGCTAATTGAACAAACTAAAGAAAAAGCTGAGAGCTATGGTTTAAAAGTTTCAACTTATTACAAAGGTCAATATAGCAATGATCTGTACCATAGAGGAGAGGCTCCGTGTCTTACTACCTACCAAGCACTTTTCAATGGCAAATCTAAATTCAAACGTGAAGATATTTCTGCAATTATTTTTGATGATGCCCATGCTGCGGAGGGAATGATTAAAGATAACTTTTCGATCAATATCAAACAAAATGAAAATATTAACCTTTTTCATTCTTTAATTGAGCTATTCCGGCCCTATTATCATGCTGTTGGTCGAATCGGAAGTTTTGATGAAATAATTTCCGGGGAATTTAACAAAGTAGAGCTTCTTCCACCTTTTGAGGTAATTAAGAATCAAGCTGAGATTCATCGGCTACTATTTAATAGTGATGTCCCAGCTAATTCGAACACTACATTCGCATGGGAACATCTTAAAGATCATTTGAATTTATGTGCGTATTTAGTATCTAGTAGAAGCATACAAATCATTCCACCCATTATCCCTATTTCTAATCTAACTTATTTTCAAGAGAGTATTCGGAGGGTATATCTAAGTGCCACCATGCTTACATCGGATTCATTCATTAGAACATTTGGTCAAGAGCTGGATTATGTAGTTGAACCAGCTACATCTGCAGGTCAATGTGAAAGATTGATCCTCTTCCCTGAACAAGTTTACGGTGTTGATGATGATAGATACACCACCAAAGAATTTATTTCAGATCGCAAAACACTAATTCTAGTTCCTAGTTATCATTTGGCTGAGAGTTGGAATGATGTAGGTCACGTATCCAATAACACTTCGATGATAGAAGATTTGGTTTCCTTTAAAGGATCAACTGCACCCAATACTTTAGTGTTGACAGCCAGGTACGACGGAATTGATTTACCTGGAGACACTTGCCGACATCTAGTTATGGATGGTCTACCAACCGGAACAGGTTTATTAGACAGGTATATGTGGGAATCGTTAAGGTTATCAAATATTCTACGCTCAACTATAGCTTGCAGAATTATTCAAAGCCTTGGGAGAATTTCAAGAGGAATGAGCGATCATGGGGTAGTTATAGTTATTGGCAGAGAATATGTGAAATGGTTATTAACGCCTAGAAACCAAGCTTATTTACCCCCTTTTGTTCAGAAGCAAATTAAACTTGGTTTGGAAGTATCAGAGAATTGTAATTCAGCGGATGATATTTCTCCAGCAGCTAATGCTTGCCTCAATCGAGACATTAACTGGATAAATGCTTATGAACAATTTATGGATGATTGTGATACTGAAGCCATTATTGAAACAGATGAAATACTAAAGAAATTAGCGTTAGCTGAAACGAGTTTTATAAAAAAATATTGGGACAGAGACTATTCCGGGGCTATTAAGATATTAGATAAAATATTAGTAGAGGCATTTTCATATAGCTCTGGAATAGGTTCATGGTATGCATTGTGGATAGGAAGTTGTTTTGATTTACTTGGTGATCGTGATAGGGCTAATCACTATTACAAAAGGGCACATGGAGTAACAAAAGAACTTCCCAGGGTTATTGGTGAGGGACCCGCCTTAACTTCGGCTCAAGTTTCAAAACAAGTTGAAAATATTGTTAATGAATTCTCCATTACTAAAAGTGCATCAGTCTCAGTACCAAAATATTTATATTCAAATCTAGAAAAATTGGACAATACAGGAACTGTAAATCAAACCGAAGAGGCTATTAGATGGCTTGGTCAATATTTAGGTTTGAATTCAACTCGACCAGATAATGAGCATGGTACAGGTCCTGACAATCTTTGGATAAATGATGGTATTGCTCTAGTTATTGAAGCCAAAACCAATAAAGTGGGGCAGTACACCAAAGATGATATTGGCCAATTAACCGATCATTTACAGTGGGTAGAAAATAATTACCCAGGTAATAAAAAATTACCTTTCTTCGTTGGACCATTGATCTGCTCTACAAAAGATGCCAATCCATCATCTGATTTTTCTGTCTCCGAATTGACAGAATTTAAAGCTCTTGCTGATAAGTTGATAGCTGCTTATGAGGACATAGCACGAAGGTCTATGCCGATCGCATTAAATCAAGAAGTCGCTGCAATCTTAAATGAGCGTGGCCTTGTTTGGCCCAAATTATTAGATGATTTAAGCAAGTATCAGTTAACTGAATTGGGACATTGAGTTTCACATCAAAATTCTGAAGTTGATTAGATTTAATTAATTTTTCATGGTGATAAGAGCGTGGTAAATGAAGCCTATTAGAGTCTTAGATTTAGATTTGATAAATTCAGTAACAAGAATAGCTCCAGAAAAAATTTATGAACTAGAAACACTTATTTTTAATTATGACCCTAGCATCATATTCACCAACGATAAAGAGTTCAGTTTTAGGGTAGATACTGAGAAGAAAGAAGTTAAGTTACCAACTGTGGCATTAGAATACCTGTGGTGTGCATGTTATGCGTTTTATGTGTTTTATCAAGAATACTTTGCATTAAACCAAGAAGATAGAAATCCCTTAGATATATATTCTAGTGACAGGTCACAAAAAGCTATATCTTTATATAACTGGGGAATAGGGCAATTAAGTCAAAATCCCAGTATTGAGTGGCCATCTGATTTACCTATGCCCACAAAATATTTAACCCACACGGACGAAGATGTTCAAGTTGCGAATGAACTATATTTGTGTTCAGTATCATGGATTATTCATCATGAACTAGCACATATTTATTGCGGGCATAAGAATATGCCTGTTAATGATGAAGAGTCACGTGCTGAAGAAAGTGAGGCAGATTTTTTCGCCACAAATTTGATTCTTGAAGGGGTGGCTGATGAAAGTATTTTATTAAAACGGGGGCTTGGAGTTGTAATTGCAGCCCTCGTTATAACAACTCAAGATATATTAGCAGGAGAATTTAAGGAAACCACACATCCCAAGTCCTTTAAAAGGCTTTATAAAGTTCTCGATAGTCATTTTCAAGATCCCGACCATCTCGTTTATGCGTTTAGTGTCGTGATTTGCCACTTAAACATGGCAGCAGGAGGCATGTATATTAAGGGGAATGGTAGCGAAACTTGGAAAGAAAATCTTGAAACATGTTTGGTGCAATTCAGTCGCCTAACTAAATTATAAAATCAAATGCATTAATTGATTTGATCTTCTTAAACACATCAGTGTTTAAAGTGACCTTAAAAGAATTCTCACAAAACCATCAATTGTATGAAGGGCGTTTAGCTTTGAGAATGATATTTTCTCAGTGAACATACATTGAGTAAGCTCACCATGAGATAATGCCGTGATTTGACAAAATTTAAGAATGAATCAAGGCAGGTAGATGTTAAAGAATAAGCAGCTCACATACATATCACTATTTAGCTCGGCGGGAGTTGGTTGTTACGGATTCAAAATGGAAAATTTTCAATGTGTTGCGACTAATGAACTTCTTCCCAGAAGAATGAGTATACAAAAAGTGAATAACATTTGTGAGTTCGATTCTGGATATATAGTTGGTGATATAGCTGATAAAGAGGTTAAAGAACGCATCTACTCTGAAATCAAAAAATGGAGCCACAAAAGAATGAATTTCCTAAATTGGTTGATTTCTATGAAAATCTTATTGCTTTGACCAGTGGACAACACCTCCAAGCGGCTCATCCCAACGGTAATACATCACTTATAGATAAACAATATCAATATACATGTTTGATAGCAAAAACGGCCAGTATTAGCCAAAATTTGCTTGAAAATAACGGTGAACCGACTTTGTACAATTTTCAAGATTTTATGCAAGTTCTAGATATTGGACTAAGTACGGATTATTTTGGTTATCTTGACGAAAATGACTTCAGTAATGTTATAAGTGGAATTGAATTTAATTTTGAACGAGAACGCGAATAAAGATTAGTAGCTTGGTATGTATATCTACTTGATTCGAAATCATGTTTACAACATCATACAAATAAAAAGCCCTCTGATTCGAGGGCTTTTTAACATTTGAAGAGATGGTTTCTCAGAACCCTTTTTGAATATCCATATTCGTAAAATAACTCAAAAATGGCGATTTAAATTCGTATTTTTAATGTTATTTTGCCTCATGATTAATGTTAATAACTCAAACTTAATGTTAAGGACAGTTTAAATCAATCAATCCCATTTCAAACCGCC
>NZ_DCSO01000027.1:37662-39485 GCF_002325665.1 Methylophaga sp. UBA1464 | reverse complement strand
CATATTGGCTTGTTCATCAAGCCAGGGCAGGGTGGCTTCGGCACCTGGGAAGGGTTCTTCAAAGCCTAATTGTTTAGCACGGCGGTTGGCGGTGTAGCGGAATTGGCCGTGGTGGGCTTCTTTTGAATAACCCAAGATTGGATCACGCAGGATATAACCACCATAGGTTGCTTCAGCTGCATCGGCTTCTTCGAACATTTCCTGGATTTTCTTGGGATCCAGTTTGACGTTTTCTTCTTTGATGATCTGTTTGCAAACACGAATACCGAACGAGGCGTGCATGACTTCATCACGCATGATGTATTGCAGCTGTTCGCCTGTGCCTTTCATCAAGCCGCGACGTTGCAAAGCAAAGATTGGTGAGAAGCCGTTGTAGAACCAGCTGCCTTCGAAGATGCCAGCGAAAAACGCATAGGACATAACGAAGTTTTCCAGTTCGTCTTTATCACGCAGGTCGATATCGCTACGCATAACGGTATCAAGACGCTTATTGGCGAGTTGGATCTTTTGGTAAATCTCCGGTACTACGCGGTAGCGGTTGTAAATTTCACTTTGATCCAGACCAATGGTTTCGATGCAGTGCTGGTAGGTCCAGGTATGCAATGCTTCTTCATAAACCTGACGAGCTTGATAAATCTGCAGTTCCGGTGCGGTCATTTTTTCCATAACCGCCAGACCGATATTACGCATAGCAAGAATATCGGAGGTGGTCAGGTATGACAGCACGTTTTCATAGACATGACGTTCTTCCAACGTCAGTTTATGACGATAGTCATGAACGTCCTGTGCCATGTTGATATCGAGTGGCGTCCAGTGGTTTTTGTTGGCGTTTAAAAAGTAGTTCCACGCCCACGGATATTTGAATGGCGCAAGCTGATTGATATCAGCTTGTCCATTGACCACACGTTTGTCATCAGCATTAACGGCTTTCGCATTGGACGGCGGCAATTCACTGACACTGGCCGTGGTTGGCTCAGGTGTGTCGAGTTCATTGGCCGCTTGTTGCATAGGCGGAAGCAGTTCATTGTCGACTTTGTCAGTTGCCGGTTTTTCGGCAAGTGGATCATCCCAGTTAAACATTATTGGCAAGCCTCGCAGTCTGGTTCCAAGATTGAACAGGCTTTCGGTGCGTCGATACCTTCGCCTGAAATAAAGTCATCTTCTTGTTTGGCAACCGGCTTTAACACGGGTGGTGCAGACGGTTTTGCAGTTGTTGCTGTGGTGGGCGCGGTGCTGGTTTTCTCGGCACCGGTTGCGCCCATTGAACGCAGGTAATAAGTGGTTTTGAGGCCACGTACCCACGCCAGTTTGTAGAGATTGTCCATTTTCTTACCGGATGGTTCTGCCATGTACAGGTTCAGACTTTGTGCCTGATCCAGCCATTTCTGACGGCGTGATGCCGCTTCAATCAACCAGCGTGCATCCATTTCAAAGGCGGTGGTGTACAGCGCTTTCAGTTCAGCCGGTACACGGTCAATCGCCAGCAGGCTGCCATCGTAGTATTTGAGGTCATTGATCATGACATCATCCCACAGGCCACGTGCTTTCAAATCTTCAACCATGTACGGGTTGATGACTGTGAACTCGCCGGACAGGTTCGATTTCACGAACAGGTTCTGGTAGGTCGGTTCAATCGACTGGCTGACACCGCAGATGTTTGAAATCGTTGCTGTCGGCGCAATCGCCATGGTGTTGGAGTTACGCATACCCTGGCGCTTGACTTTGTCACGCAGTGCATCCCAGTCCATGGTTTTGCTTTCATCCTGTTGCAGATACTCGCCACGGGCTTCTTTAAGGATCTTGATGGAATCAATCGGCAGAAT
>NZ_DCSO01000027.1:24483-37442 GCF_002325665.1 Methylophaga sp. UBA1464 | reverse complement strand
GCCAAATCAGAAGACGCATCAATCGCGTAGTAGCTGACGGCTTCCATTGATTCATCCGCGAATTTCACCGCTTCTTCGGTGCTGTAAGGAATACGCAGTTTATACAATGCATCCTGGAAGCCCATGATGCCCAGACCAACAGGGCGGTGCAGCAGGTTGGAATGACGCGCTTGCGGCACACTGTAATAGTTGTACTCAATAACGTTATCCAGCATACGCATTGCTGTTTTCACGGTGCGGTTGAGTTTTTCTTTATCCAGTTTGCCGTTTTCGTCGATGTGCTGAACCATGTTGATCGAACCGAGGTTACAAACCGCGATTTCCTGATCAGAGGTGTTCAGGGTAATTTCAGTACACAGGTTTGAGCTGTGAACCACACCAACATGTTGTTGCGGGCTGCGCAGGTTACAAGGATCTTTGAACGTAATCCAGGGATGGCCGGTTTCAAACAGCATGCCGAGCATTTTGCGCCACAGGTCAGTAGCCGGCATTTGTTTGAAATTACGGATTTCACCGCGTGCCGCTTTCTCTTCGTATTCGTTGTAGGCTTTTTCAAACGCCAGACCGGTCAGATCATGCAGATCCGGCACTTCTTCTGGTGAGAACAACGTCCATTGACCTTCTTCGGCCACACGTTTCATGAACAGGTCGGGGATCCAGTTGGCGGTGTTCATATCGTGGGTACGACGACGATCATCACCGGTGTTTTTACGCATATCGAGGAATTCTTCCACATCGATATGCCATGTTTCCAGATACGCACAGACCGCGCCTTTACGTTTACCACCCTGATTGACCGCAACAGCCGTGTCGTTAGCGACTTTCAGGAACGGCACAACACCTTGTGATTTACCGTTGGTGCCTTTGATATGTGCACCCAGACCACGAACACGGGTCCAGTCATTACCCAGACCGCCAGCATATTTGGACAGCAGGGCGTTATCACGCATGGCGTTATAAATGCCGCTCAGGTCATCCGGTACGGTGGTCAGATAGCAAGACGATAATTGTGGACGCAATGTGCCTGAGTTAAACAGGGTCGGCGTTGAGCTCATAAAGTCGAAAGAAGACAGCAGGTTATAGAACTCAATGGCGCGGGCTTCACGATCGATTTCATTAATCGCCAGACCCATTGCCACACGCATATAAAAGGCTTGTGGTAATTCAAAACGGGTGCCATCGCAGTGAATGAAATAACGGTCATACAGGGTTTGCAGACCAAGGTAAGTGAAGCTGAAATCATTTTCCGGTTTGAGTGCTGCGCCCATACGCTCCAGATCATATAAGCCGAGTTCTGAGTCAATCAGTTCGTTTTCAATCGCCGTGTGGACGTAGGTTTTGAAGTAGTCTTTATATTGTTCGGCCATTTCGCTTTGCGATGCCTGACGAGGGGCTTTGTAGACAAAACTCAATGCTTCACGGCGGATACTGTCCATCAGCAGGCGAGCAGCCAGGGTGCTGTAGGCAGGATCTTTTTCGATAAAGGTACGGGCTGACATGACCAGTGCTTTTTCGACGTCTTTTTCAGACACACCATCAAAAATATTGCGTTGGGTATCACGCAGAATGGCGGCATTATCAACCTGAGCAAGACCCGTACAGGCTTCATCAATCAGGTTACGCAGGCGGTCGATATCTAACGGCTGGCGAGTGCCGTCATTCAACGTGACGTGCAATGTGCTTTCATTGGCAGGTTGCGGGTGTTTGCGTTCTTCTTCCGCACGCTTTTGCGATTGCTGTTCACGGTAAACCACATACGAGCGGGCAACTTTGTATTCACCGGCACGCATCAGAGCGAGTTCAACCTGATCCTGAATATCCTCGATATGTACGGTGCCACCTTCATCCAGACGACGCAGCAGATTATCGCTGACTTGTCGGGTGAGTTCGGCAACCGTTTCGTGAATACGTCGGCTGTCTTTTGCGGCTTCGCCTTCAACGGCCAGGAAAGCTTTGGTCAAAGCAACGGCAATTTTGCTGCTGTTGAACTCAGTAACCTTGCCGTTACGACGGATAACCTTGTAACCGGATTCGGAGGAGGGTTGGATGTAGTTTTCTGCTTCGCTCGCCATAGTGATTTTCCCTGCTTTGTGTGGTAAGACTTTAAAAACGGCAAACCACAACAAATTGTGGTCGCAACATGATTGAACCACAAGATAATGTGTTTTTGAAGTCTTAGCAAGGGGATAAGTTGCACATAAATTGTGCATTAGATGTGGATAACTTCAGAGCGATCAGGCGGTAACTGAGCCGCCATGCGCGATCACCGAATTTGCCCCAATATGGTGAAGAAAAAAATATTTTTTTGTTTGAATGGGTGCCGGTGAATATCTTGTGGTCATTCTTCCCAACGAGCCGGAAAAGATCGACTCGCCGGGATATCAAATCGTCAAAATGCTCAGAATGTTTCACTCATTGAAATAGCCGAATCTTCAAGCAGTTTTTTGATTAGATCAATTTCATCATGCTCATCGGTTTGTACAACCACCGTCCAGTTTTGTTCATGACTGGCTTCAACGGTTTTGGTGATTAAGGGATCGTGATCAGGACGAATTGAAATCGCGCCCGCCAACATCATGCCAAAAACCAACCCGAAAAAGATAAACACAAGATACGTGAACATGGGGCTGGACTGAGTCATTTCAGGACCGCTGGACACTAAAAATGTTGCGATGACAATACCGACAATCATACCTATCAATCCAAGCCAGCCATGGGATTTAACGATGGTTTTGGCTATGCCATGGCTTTCAGGTTCGATTTTTCGGCTAATGGCGCTGTCATCCGGTTTAACAATACTGATTACGGCGGGTGAAAGGCCATTATTAATGAGTTTTTGCCTGGCGGCATTGGCGGAAACTTCATCACCATAGATAGCTGCAACACGACCAGTGTGTTTTTCATCTTGAATTTCTACTTCCATATTCGTTCCTCCTGATACACATAAAAACGTTTATTCATTCGGTGAATTAAATTCAGGTTAACGCTGTTATCTGAATTAATAAAGTTTCACAATGGGGATAACGACAGATGCTGTTCATAACGACATCTTATATAAACATGACAGCTTATAGCTTAAACAATTCATCAGCGATGGGGTTTAACCTATGTTGAATTGCAGTGAATTTGTAAAACTGAAAAAAAATTGATCCCTATCATTTTTACTAAGCACTTCTTGTGCTATTTATAGTCTGAAAGCTGGGCAATTAATGTATGTTAACCCCCCAGTGATGTTGGGCCTGTAAATAGTACTGACCAAATTGGAGTCACCATGGAACTCGATCCGCTTTTACTGTCACGAATTCAGTTTGCGTTCGTGGTATGTTTTCACGCCATTTTCCCGGTCTTTACGATTGGTCTGGCAAGTTTTATCGCCGTATTGGAAGCCCTGTCATTAAAAACCGGCAACCCGCTCTGGCAGCGACTTTCGAAGTTCTGGATTCAGGTATTTNNTGGGGGTGGTGTCGGGGATTGTCATGTCATTTCAGTTCGGCACCAACTGGAGTAATTTTTCTTACGCGACGGCCAACTTTCTGGGGCCGGTACTCAGTTATGAAGTGATCACCGCCTTCTTTTTAGAAGCGGCTTTTCTTGGTGTGCTGCTATTTGGCCGCGATAAAGTCCCGCAAGGTGTGCATTTATTTGCTGCAATCATGGTGGCGTTAGGCACGTTTATTTCCTCTTTCTGGATATTGGCCGCCAACTCGTTAATGCATACACCAGATGGATTGGTATTGCGCGATGGACTGTATTACGTCGTTTCCTGGCGGGATGCGATTTTCAATCCGTCATTTGGTTATCGCTTCCTGCACATGGCACTGGCATCCTTTTTGACAGCCTCATTCGTGGTCGCGGGGGTGACGGCCTGGTTTATCATGCAAAAACGGGAAATGGAGGCCAATAAAAAGGCACTTTCCATTTCATTGTGGTTGATTCTGATTCTGGCACCTGCACAAGTGTTGGTTGGCGATTTTCATGGCCTGAATACCCTTAAACATCAACCAATGAAAGTGGCGGCGATGGAAGGTAACTGGGAGACAGGAACCGGTGTGCCATTATTACTGTTTGCCTTGCCGGATCAGGAAAACCAGCAGAATCATTTTGAAATCAAAATTCCTAAACTGGCGAGTTTTATCCTGACACATGAATGGGATGGTGAAGTGCCGGGATTAAATGAAGTGGCACCTGAAGAGCAGCCGCCGGTATTTATTGTGTTCTGGGCCTTCCGGGTGATGGTGGCAATGGGCATGCTGATGGTGCTGTTTGGGCTGGCAGGACTCTGGCTACGCAAACGTGATCGCTATCTTGAGAGTAAACCTTTCCTGAACGGGTTAAGAGTGATGAGTCTGTCACCGTTTATCGCGGTGTTAGCAGGATGGATTGTCACCGAAACCGGTAGGGCACCTTGGTTAATATATGAACAGATGACGCATGCGCAGGGGTTAACACCTTCGTTAACAGGCGGTATGGCGTTATTTACCTTGATTGGTTATGTCGCTGTGTATGCCATGGTATTCAGTGCCGGAGTGTTTTATCTGATGAGTGTCTTCCGGGGTGGCCTGGAAACTGCCAATGCCGATCAGCTGGATGACGATAAGGAAAAAGCCCAACGGCCAATATCAGCCGCCAATGCCAGTTTAGACGGAGGTCTGTAATGGAACAGCCATTTGATTTAGTGATTATCTGGGCCGGTATTATTGGCTTTTCGGTGATGATGTATGTGTTGATGGATGGTTTTGATCTGGGGCAGGGCATTTTGTATCCCTTTGCGCCGGATGATCATTCAAGAGACATTATGATGAACTCGGTTGCACCGGTCTGGGATGGTAATGAAACCTGGCTGGTGATGGGCGGTGCAGGGTTGTTAGGAGCTTTCCCGTTGGTGTATTCGGTCTTTCTGCCTGCTTTATATATAGGTGTGTTTCTGATGCTGGCCGGTTTGATTTTTCGCGGCGTGGCATTTGAATTTCGCTTTAAGGCAAATACCACCCGATACATCTGGGACTGGGCGTTTGCCGGAGGCTCTTTTGTCGCCGCGTTTGCTCAGGGCGCTGTTGTGGGTGCGTATGTTCAGGGCTTTGAAACCAGTAACTTTGTCTATGTCGGTGGCGCATTCGATTGGTTGACACCTTTCACCATTATTACCGGTCTGGGACTGGTAGCTGGCTATGCCTTGTTGGGTAGTACCTGGTTAATCATGAAAACCGAAGGCGAACTGCAGCAGTGGGCCTATCGTGTGACACTTCGCCTGCTGGTGTTGGTGTTGTTAGTGTTTGCCATTGTCAGCATCTATACGCCATTTGTTGATGCGGGTGTGATGGAGCGCTGGTTCCATGGTTTCTCTCTCATTTGGTTCTTACCGCTTTTGGCCCTTTACAGTGCGTATCTCATTTATAGCTCAGTGAAAAAACAGCAGGAAGGCTTGCCGTTTGTGGCCACCATGGGATTGTTTCTGTTCACCTATCTGGGATTACTGGCCAGTAAATGGCCCTATCTGGTACCACCGGATTACACATTATGGGATGCTGCTTCGGCCTATGAATCGCAACTGTTCCTGTTGCTGGGCTTCCTGTTTGTCATTCCGTTTGTCCTGGGCTATATCGCCTGGTCTTATTGGATCTTCCGCGGCAAAGTGAAAGGTGGTTATCACTAGCTAATGCCTGATGACTCGATAAGCAAAGAGATAGCCCAAACTGGTCGTTTACTGTTAAAAGACCTCTCACAGAAACAGCGAAGCCGATTACTTTTAGCTGTTTTTGTGGGGGTGTTGGCAACGATCGCGATGATTGTTCAGTGGTTTGCTCTGGCAAAACTGACTTATGCATTAATCATTGAGCAGCAACCACTTACAGAACAGTTCATGCTGATTGCTTTGATGCTGCTGAGTCTGCTTTTACGCGCATTTTTTGTCAGAGTGCAGGAGCATTACAGTCAATGGGCCAGTATGACTGCGCGGGAGGATTTGCGAGAGCAGATTCTTTACGCCTGGCGGCAAACCAGTGCATTGCAGCATAGTCAACATTCTCCCGGCGCGGCTGCCAGCCAATTGATTGAAGATGTCGAAGCGATGGATGGTTATTTCGCCCGATTCTGGCCACAGCAATTATTGGCAGTACTCACACCACTATTAATCGTATTGATTGTGTTTTATTACAACTGGCTGGCCGCCTTATTTTTATTGTTGGCAGCGCCGTTGATTCCCTTGTTTATGGTATTAGTCGGGATGGGAGCTGAAAGCATCAATCAGCGTTTTTTCAACCAACGCCAGCGCCTGGCTGGTCATTTTCTGGATCGGGTTAAACATCTCACCACGCTAAAACTGTTTGCTGCCGAATCTGCCGCATTACATGAAGTGAATTTGCGCAGTGAGGATTATCGGCAAGTGGTGATGAAAACACTGAAGCTGGCGTTTTTATCGTCAGCCGTATTGGAGTTTTTTACCAGTGTGGCCATTGCCACTATCGCTATATATATTGGTTTTGCGTTGTTTGGCGCGATTAGTTGGGGGCCGGCGGCTGATATCACGTTATTCAGTGGTTTATTTATTTTGCTGCTGGCACCGGAGTTTTTTCAGCCACTACGAAATCTTTCCCAGTTCTATCATGATCGGGCTGCTGCTTTGGGTGCTGCTACGCAAATTGCTACCTATCTGGATCCGTCAGATACAACTAAAAACCTTTCTGCAGTTGTCATATCAGAACAACAATCTAATTCGGCGTTATCAAAGTTGGTCACAACTGATCTTTCAATTGGTTATAACGCCAGTGAAAAATTACAGGGACCTTTAAATATTAAGTTAACAACGGGGCAATGTCTGGTGATTAGTGGCCCTTCTGGCAGTGGCAAAACCACCTTGTTACATACCTTGGCTGGTTATCTGCCACCAGTGTCCGGTGAGCTGCTTTTGAATAACCAGCCAATCACTAAAACAGCGATTCGTTATCTGCCACAAAAACCCTGGATCATTAACGGCAGCTGGGCCGATAACCTATCTGTGCTAGCCCCACAAGCCACTAAACAATCAATGCAAAAGGCATTGATTGAGTTAGGCTTGGAAATGTTAATTTCAAATAGAGACAATGGTTTAGACAGTCAACTTAATGAACATGGTGAAGGGCTTTCCGGTGGACAATTACAGCGACTGGCGTTGGCGAGAGTAATACTTTCGCCAGCCCCATTAGTGTTGCTGGATGAACCGACGGCCAGTCTTGATGCCGAGAGTCGGCAGTATGTTTTGGCGGCACTGGCGGAGTTAAAACCTCAGTGTATTTTAGTGATATCAAGCCATGATCCTGAGGTATTAGCGCTTGCCGATCAGCAGCTCCATTTTAAGTTTAAAGGGGATGACTGATCATGTTGAATCCTCGACCAAATACAATTTCACCGATTAGATTCTGGCTTGGAAAAGTATTGGAACATCAGAAAAAACGCTTAATAGTTGGTTTACTGCTGGCGTTATTAACGGTTGTTTCAGCAATGGGATTGTTAGCTTTGTCCGGCTGGTTGATAACCGCTACGGCGATAACGGGTCTGGCAATTACGGCGGGCAGTGCGGTGATGCTGGATATTTATCGGCCGGGTGGCGGGATCCGGTTTTTTGCCTTAAGCCGCACGGTAGGACGCTATTTTGAGCGGCTGCATAACCACGATATGGTGCTGCGGGTCATTGCCGGTTTCAGAAGCACGCTATTTTCCGGATTACTGGATTTACCAGTTCAAGAACTGCGAAACACACAAGATAGCGAATGGTTAAGCCGTTTAACCGCCGATCTGGATAATCTTGATAGTCTTGTGCTACGACTGTTATTACCTCCAATGACAGCAATAGGCAGTGTGTTATTGCTGGCCTTATTTATGAGTTTTTTCTCACTCACACTCGGAATGATATTCGGTTTTATCACACTGATGTCCGGCATTTTCTATTTCAGCCTGTTAACCCATAAAACAACCCAAATCAGTCGCTTGTATGCAGAGCTAATTAACGAGGCGCGATTGCTGACGATTGAACATTTACAAGGCCAGCTGGAGCTACAGGCCGCGCGTTTAAATGAAGCACATCAAACGCGACTGGTGCAGTCGCTTGCTGAGATTGGCAGGGCACAATTAAAACTGAATCAACAGATTGCCAATGCACAGTTAATGGTCAGTATCTGCCATGGGTTGTTGGTGATAGGTGTGGCGCTGGCAGCAATGTGGGCATACCAGAATGCTATTTTCAGTGGACCGGTTGCGGTTATGTTAGTTTTGGCAGTATTTGGTTTGGGCGAGTTATTGCAAAACCTGCCGGGACAGGTAGGGCAGTGGGGCAGAACCCACTATGCAGCAGAACGTCTGCAACCATTAGCCGAACATAAGGCCTCAGAAAAAATGGCGATAGAAGAGCTTGAACGTCTGTCGATGATGCTGGCTGATCATCCCAAAGTTATCAGCACTATCGATACGGCTATGGCATTTGAATTAACGCCCGGACAATGTTTGCTGGTGACTGGTCGATCCGGAACTGGAAAATCCACAGTCGCCAACATCCTGGCGGGACTGGAAATACCGGATTCATTTATAACGCCTTATCAGTTGTTGATAAATGGCATTCCACTGCGTACAGATCAAACACAAGCCTGGCATAAGCAGATTGGCTATCTGACGCAGCAAAACAGCATCATCGCCGCGACGTTATATAGCAATTTGACCTTAGGGCTTTATGAAGTCGATGAGCAACAGCTTTGGCAGGCACTGACTTTAGTTGAGCTGGATGAGTGGGCCAAACAGCTACCAGCCGGGTTACACAGCTGGCTGGGCGATACCGGCAGCCAATTATCCGGTGGTCAGGCCAGAAGGGTCTGTCTGGCAAGACTGTTATTAAAAGAATCAAAACTGATCTTGCTGGATGAGCCTTTCAACGGCATTGATACAGAAATGGCACAACGCATCTGGCAGCGTTTGTATCCGCAGTGGCAGGATAAAATGCTTATCATGCTGATGCATGAACGGCCAGACTTTTACCCCAATGTAGATAATCAGCAGATTTTTGAAATCAAACTAGATCAAAACTAATGGTTAAAAAGTCTGAAATTTATTTGAAGTAGCGCACATTTTTCCCATACGGTTCGGCATGAGCGTTGCCTGTATCTTTATTCTTGAATTACTATTTTTCGTAATTGAAAGGAATTCAAGAAGAAAAAAATGGATAATCGTCACGGAAGACGAGCGCCCTATCTTCTGGTATGGGTGTTTGTTATATGGAATTTATTTTCTGTAGCAGCATATGCTGGTGCTGCAGTTATTGATCGCGCTGCACAAGAGCTGCTTCTGCAGCAGGAGCGCGAGCGTCAGCTTCGCGAGCAACAGGAAATCTCTCCTGATGTACGAATACCAAATCCAACTTCTCCGCCAGAAATCCTCGTTTATCCAGACAGTGAATCTCCCTGTTTCACTATCTCCAGCGTTTCACTGATTGGCGAAAGCGCTGCAGAATTTAAGTTTGCTTTATCCGCCGTAACGGATGGCAATGATTCCGCCATAGGACGTTGTCTTGGGGCACAAGGCATTAATGTCGCAATGAGTCGTATTCAAAATGCCATTATTGCCCGGGGCTTTGTAACTACCCGGGTGCTAGCAGCTCCACAGGATCTTAATTCCGGTTTATTACAACTTACGGTGATACCAGGCAGAGTCAGAAAGGTTCAGTTTGCTGAAGGCGTATCTGCAAGAGCGACCAAATGGAATGCGATCCCTGTGCATCGGGGTGACATTCTGAATCTGCGCGATATTGAGCAAGGTCTGGAGAATTTTAAACGAGTACCCACTACAGAAGTCGATATCCAGATAGAGCCGGCAGAAGGGCCAGATGCCCTGCCTGGTGAAAGCGATGTGATCATTCATTACCAACAGCGTTTCCCGTTTCGACTGACTATCAGCGCCGATGATGCCGGGTTCGATTCCACCGGTAAATATCAGGCTGGCATTACCTTATCCGGCGACAATCTGCTGATGCTCAATGACTTGTTCTACGTTAATTACAACCATGATCTGGGTGGAGGCGAATCAGGGAAGCGCGGATCTGATGGTCAGACGGTCCATTATTCGTTTCCCGTTGGTTACTGGTTATTTGGGTTTACCACTTCCAACTATGACTACCACCAAATGGTTTCAGGTCTTAATCAATCCTATACCTACAGTGGTCGCAGCCAAAACTCAGATATCAAGGCCAGCCGACTCGTTTATCGTAATGCCATCAATAAAACCTATCTTTCATTTCGAGGTTTTTTCAGAAAATCCTCTAGCTATATAAACGACACAGAGATTGAAGTGCAAAGACGGCGTACCGCGGGTTGGGAGTTCGGTTTCAGCCAAACCTGGTATTTAGGACAGACACTGCTGGATTACACCATCGCATATAAACGGGGGACAGGGGCATGGAATGCTCTCAAAGCGCCTGAAGAGGCCTTTGATGAAGGAACATCACGTATGGAAATAGTCACGGCTGATCTTGGTTTCAACCTGCCATTTTCCGTTAAAGCCCCATGGGGTGAGCAGGCTCTGCGTTACTCAACCCAACTTCGTGGGCAATACAATTTCACACCATTAACACCACAGGATCGCCTGTCTATTGGTAATCGTTACACCGTTCGCGGCTTTGACGGGCAATGGTCTTTAAGTGCGGATAACGGCTGGTTCTTACGTAATGAAATGAGTGCATTACTCGCAAACACGGGGCAGGCCGTTTATTGGGGGCTAGATTATGGCGAAGTCGGCGGTCAATCCAGTGATCTTTTATTAGGCAGGCAGCTGGCAGGAATTGTAATGGGGTTAAGAGGGGGCTTTGGCGGATTTAGTTATGACGTGTTTATGGGAAAAGCACTTAAAAAGCCCAGAGGGTTTGAAACAGCCAGTACGGCAACAGGGTTTAATTTGAACCTGACCTTTTGATTTATGTTTCGTTGAATCATCTGAGATAAGGGATTAAAAAGATGAACAAAAATAAATTCAAGGTGGTGTTTAACAGAGCACGCGGTTTGATGATGGTGGTTGCAGAAAACGTCGGATGTCACTCTTCGGGAAGTAACTCAATCGTAACAACAAAACCTTGCCCTATGGTCCTCGCGACTCTGCGTCCGTTGATTTTCTCAATGCTTGTCATGAGTAGTCTGGTAATAATGACCAGCCCAACCTATGCAGACATCATTGCCGATCCTAATGCTCCAGCCACTCAGCAACCGATTATTAATGAAACAGCAAATGGTTTGCCATTGGTCAATATTCAGTCCCCCAGCGCTGAGGGTGTCTCACGTAACTCCTATCGCCAGTTCGATGTAAAGTCGAAAGGCGCTATCCTCAATAACAGCAATAAAAATACCCAAACCCAACTTGGCGGCTGGGTTCAAGGCAATCCCTACCTTGCCGGGGGCACAGCTAAAGTAATATTGAATGAGGTTAACAGTCAAAATCCGAGTTTGCTGAACGGCTATATTGAAGTGGCCGGTAGTCGCGCTCAGGTTGTTATTGCCAATCCGGCAGGTATCAGCTGCAGTGGTTGTGGCTTTATCAATGCGAATCGCGCCACGCTGACGACGGGGAAACCCATCCTGAATAATGGCAACCTGCTAGGTTATCGCGTCGGGGGCGGGAAGATTAACTTTTTAGGGAATGGACTCGATACTTCACAAACTAACTTCACCGATGTGATTGCACGCGCAGTCAATGTAAACGCTGGTATTTGGGCGAATACGCTTAATATTACCACCGGTACCAACCAGATCAGTATCGATAAAAAAGGTAATCAGACCAACGTAAGACCTATTGCCCCTGATGCAGGAGCTGCTACCCCAGCCTTTGCCATTGACGTTGCTGCACTAGGAGGCATGTACGCGGGCAAAATTCACATGGTTGGAACAGAATTTGGTTTGGGTGTAAGGAATGCTGGTGATATCGGAGCAAGCGTTGGCAGTGTCAGTATTACTGCCGATGGGGTGCTGCAAAATATCGGCGTTATCAGTGCTAAATGCAATATCCAGTTGGATGTTGCAGGTCTGGAAAGTGATGGCAGTGTTAGAGCAGATGGTGACATTAGCATCAAGCTGGCTTCTGATTATATTCACACCAGTAAGCTGCAAGCAGGCGCTAATCTTAACTTACATACCAGTGGTGACATTACTAATCAATCGACCATACTTGCAAGTCAATCGCTACACCTTAGCGCCAACAACATTGACAATATGTTGAATGGGGAAATAGTCGGCCTTGATACTCATATTACCGCCGTGGACAAGATTGCAAACCAGGGCCTGATTGATGGCGTAAATACGCTCATCAACGCAGATAATCTGCTCAATAGTGAAGCCGGCAGTATCTTTGCTGATCAAGTCGCTATTCAGGTTGCTAACCTTGGCAATGATGCAGGTGCTGTAATCGCTGCTCGTAACCGGCTTGATATGGGCGCAACGACTATTGAAAATAGTGATGATAGCTTGATATTCAGCGCAGGCGATTTGGCGATAGCCGGCAGTCTCGATGGTGCTAATCAATCCATTGGAACTGCAGATTCACTTATTAATGATGGCGCGACTATTGAGGCATTGGGTGAGGCAACTTTTACTATCACCGATTTACAAAACTTAAATTCCAATCTGGTCACACAACTGGTGCAGACTGGTTCCGGCAGCTTTGATCGATTTAATCCTGCAGGGACTGGCGCTATACTTGAAAGCTCTGATTATCCGGGTGCCCATATCGGTAACGTTAATGTGGAATGGCGTTCAGCAGGGCCATACACATTCCGCGAATACACACGCTTTTTAGGAACCAGACGGTTCTACGAAACACAAATCGTCTCATCTGATCCCGGTCAGATTCTCTCGGGTGGCGATATGTCTTTCCGCGGTTCTGTTATCAATAGCGACAGTCAGATCATCGCCGGAGGCAACCTTGATGTTACTGGCGCCTCCGTACAAAACCTGAATTCA
>NZ_DCSO01000027.1:14867-24375 GCF_002325665.1 Methylophaga sp. UBA1464 | reverse complement strand
GTTACAAGCTATAGTGGTACCGCCTACTATTATGATTGGGATGGCCACGACAATGATTACGATATTGATGTTATCGGTCCCTATAAACCCGCCAATCATGTCGTTACGTATAACCTCTCTACTACACAGCTGGATGGTAATACGACTCCAGCGGGCAGCGAAACCAGTGTTAACTCAGCAACTGTTCCTGTTGTTGCAAGCAGCCTGTTTCAACCCAATCCTGATGTCGCAGCAGATTATCTGATTGAAACCAATCCACGCTTTGCCAATTATCGCTCTTGGTTAAGTTCTGATTACATGCTGCAGCAACTGGCATTTGATCCCGCGACTACGCAAAAGCGTTTGGGGGATGGCTTCTATGAGCAACGGTTGGTGCGTGAACAAGTTGCCCAATTAACCGGACGTCGTTTCCTTGATGGACACGCTAATGATGAAGCGCAATATCAGGCTTTGATGACGTCGGCCCTTACACAAGTCAGTGGCTTACAGCTCATCCCGGGGGTAGCACTTTCAGCCGAGCAGATGGCACAACTCACCAGCGATATTGTCTGGCTGGTTGAACAAACGGTTACGCTGCCTGATGGCTCAGTCACCCAGGCATTGGTTCCTAAAGTTTATATCAGACCTCAGACAGAGGATATGCAGCCGACCACCGGTTTGATGGCAGGCAACACGGTCACCATGAACCTCACTGCGGATGTGACCAATGAGGGGACGATTGCCGGTCGCGAGATCGTGGAATTGAATGCTGACAATATCAATAATCTGGGCGGTCAGATTGTGGCTGATTCGACGTTATTAAAAGCCAAAGATGATATCAACAACATTGGCGGTAAAGTCAGAGCAGGAGATGCCATGCTGTTGGAGGCCGATAATGACATTAACCTTCGAAGTACAACACAAAGCAGCAAACAAAGAGAAGGCGCCAACAGTTTTAGTCGGACGAATATAGATCGTGTTGCCGGACTGTATCTCAGCAACCCCGATGCGATTCTCATTGCCTCAGCAGGTAATGACGTTAACTTTATGGCTGCCAGTATCGTCAATCGTGGTGAAGGTGGCATCACGCAAATCACTGCTGAAAAAAATATCAACCTTGGCACAGTGCAGATTGCCGAACAGAACAGCAGCATTCGTAACGCTAAAAACTATGTCAAACATGGTGGCACACAAGAGATTGGCAGCATCATCGAAACAACTGGCGATATTGCATTAAATGCAGGCAACGACTTTAATGCAACAGCCGCTAGCATCACCAGTGAAGCTGGCGCAATCAATGTCACCGCTACGCAAGATATCAACATCATTGAAGGCCGTGAAACTAGCAACTTCGATACGGCACGTAAGGTAAAACGAAGCAGCACCTTCAGCAGTAAAACCAAAACCCGCCGCGATGTTTTCAAATCGGATAACAGCATCAGTAGTAACTTCAGTGGTGAAGCCGTTATGTTAGATGCCGGTAACGAACTGAACATTCGTGGCAGCAATGTTATCAGTGATAACGGCACCACATTAAGCGCAGTAGATAATGTGAATATCACTGCTGCCAACAACACAGCTTACGAATTTCATGAGCGAAAAACCAAAAAGAGTGGCCTTAGCGCCAGCGGTGGAAGTCTTACTCTGGGCAGCAGCCAACTCAACACCAAGCAAACGACAAACAGTACTAATCAAACCGGCAGCACCGTGGGTAGTTTAGAAGGCGATGTGATCATAAACAGTGGTAAAACCTATACCCAAAAAGCCAGTGATGTGCTGGCCCCGCAAGGCAATATTGATATCAGTGCTCAACAGGTCAGTATCGTTGCTGGGAAAAACACCCGTGATAACACTCAAGAGACTAAATTTAAACAAAGTGGCTTAACGCTTGCGGTTCAAAGTAGTGCACTTAACCTTGCACAAAATGTTGTAGATACCACACAGTCCACTTTACAAAGCGAAGGCAGTCGAAACAAAGCGTTGAACGCACTACAAACTTATGCCAATAGCGCAACACTTATGGAACAAGGAGGTGCAGCCATTGATGCCATTAATGCGGGCGAGATTCAGTATGCAGCTTCTTCGGCAGGCATCAAATTAAGTATTAGCGTTGGTAGCAGCAACAGTGAAAGTTTCAGCAGCTCAAGCCTAACTAATCACCAAGGCAGTCTAGTGAAGGCCGGTCGTGATGTCAGTATCACAGCAACTGAGGATGACTTGACTGTAGTGGGGAGTCATATTGCAGCAGATAAAAACGTCACTCTCGATGCTTCACGAAACATCAACTTGATCGCCAGTGCCGATAAAGAAACCAATCAAAGTAAAAACAAATCCAGTAGTGCCAGTATCGGAATTTCTATTGGGGTCGGGGGTGAGGGAACAGGTTTAAGCCTCGATCTGGCAGCCAGCCGAGGTAAAGGAAAAGCCAATAGTGACAGTCTGACTTACAACAATACACAGGTTTCTGCTGGAGAAACACTTGCTCTGAATTCTGGCAACGACACAAATTTAATAGGTGCCAATGCCCGCGGGAAACAAGTGATTGCCGACGTCGCGGGAGATCTTAACATTGAAAGTGTGCAGGATACCGCGACAAGCAAGGCTAAACAAAGCAACACTGGTATCAGCATCAGCATACCCATCGGCGCTGGTATTGCTGGCGGCAGCATTAGCAATAGCAAACAAAAAAGTAACAGCAATTACGCCAGTGTTTATGAGCAAAGCGGTATCAAAGCAGGAGAAGATGGGTTTGATATCACCATAGCAGGTAACACGGATCTTAAGGGCGCAGTGATAGATAGCATTGCCACTGCCGACAAAAACCAACTCACTACCAGTACTTTGACTGTAAATGATATCCAGAACCATATGGATGCAGATGCCAGCTCACAAGGCATAACTCTCAGCAAGGACATGCTCAGTAGTAAATACGTTGCCGCTAAGGGCCTTGCAAGCAATTTACAGAATCATGGTGCCGCAGATATTAAGGATAGCAGCACAACACTGAGCGCTATCAGCCCTGCAAGCATAACGATCACGGATGAAACTGCTCAAATCGCATTAACGGATAAAAATGCCGAAGAAACCATCGGTTCATTGAATCGAGATACATCTGATACAAATCGTGTTCTGGAAAGACCCGATATGGAGGCTTTACAAGAAAAAGCACAGCAGGAACAAGCGGATAAACTGCTACTTTCTGCAACGATTTCAACATTTACTGATGAAGCATTTAAAAAAATGTTTTTGGCCAAAGCCAAAGTATTTGAAGTTGAAAGGGATGATGAAGGAAATGTTGTTAGAGACAGTGAAGGCAAACCCATAATGCACGAAATAGATGAGCCTGAAAAATTCAGATTAAAAGTAAATGGAGAAAACAAAAAGCTTAATGTATTCACTAATGGTCTTTTCAATGATGAATCGGCAGCTGGGGCTTATTCCGTTCAAATGGCTGAGGCACCAATTGGTGAGAAGGTTTATGTGGTCCATTTTCCAGACGCAAATAATTTTCTTTCAGAACTACTTGTAGCGGGGTATCAGAAAGGTTTAGAGAGTGCTGCATTGGGGAACACTAATGCTACACAAGAAATTATAAATCTGTCCCAAATATATGGACAGGACGGACTTAATTTGATTGGTCATAGTCGTGGATCGATGACGATTGGTAATGCTATGGAAACACTTCAAACCATGGGCTTAGTTGAGCCCCTTAGTAATACAAACATAAAGTTTGTGGGACCAGCATATTCTGCTCAAGAGGCAGCTAACTCCTTAGATACTTTAAGCGGAGGCAACCAGACATCAGTTGAGTTACAAAATCATATGGCGGATTTTGTAGGAAGATTGATTGGCGGTAACCCAGCCACTTATGGTGAAGTAGCAGAAGGAAGTGGCTTAATAAAAGAATGGATTAAACTATTTGGTGCTGCTCCTAATGTTCATGGCTGTTATGGAACAGGAGCCGCAAGTACTGATTGTTACCCCAGATATGGAGTACCAATCACTCATGATATTAATTCTGCACACTAAATTAAGGATTGTTATGAAAATCTTCCTAACAATGACCCTCTCAGTACTTATGTTTGGTTGTTCGACCTATATGCAGGATGTAGTTTACAAGCCAAGTCCAGCCACTTACCAAGAATGGTCAAAGACTGGAGCATCTAATCTTGAAATTAAAAAATCTTTATTAGAGTGCGGTAAGCCAGCTCCAGACACAAACTTCGATGTATACGAAAAAGCTTTCAAAATCAGTCGTTATGATGAAGATGCATATATAAATAAATTAGTGTTAGAGGGAAAGTGTATGGAACAAGCAGGATATTCATATAACGGATTTTATAATACTAAAAAGATATGTTCTTTAGAAAAATACAAACAATTACCCGCCTGTCAAGCAAATACAGTGATACCTGCTCACAGTCTTGAAAACCGTTTAAACGGATGGTATTGCAAAGTAAAAAGTGATTATAACTACTGTCTAACACATGCACTTGCTCCTCAGCTTTGTAGTCGTGAGAAAACAAATAATCCTCCACCTGAATGTTTACAAGACTGACATCTTAATCTAGATATATAAGAGGAGCTCCCCCTAAGAAAGTAACTAACAAACTTATTAACTTATTTTGATTTAAGGATAAATCATGAAAAAAACCATTCTAAGACTGACTTTTTCCACCCTGCTTTTTAGCCTTGTTACTGGCTGTTACACATCTACTAAATCATCTGCCCAAAAACGTCCAACCCCTTATGCAGATCAGATGATATCAATCATGGAAATTACTGATTCAACCGATCTGTATTTTCTTGAAGTACCCAGCCCAAGCAACTTGATTTCAGAAAAACTCATGCTGGCAACGTTCGAAATGGGCCAGTCAACGGTGGCGATAGACCAGCTTGTTCAATTACTTTCCTCAGGTACAGAGCTTTCAGTGGGTATTTTAGGTAAAAGTCAGGCACTCAATGTTGCAACAGTAAAAAGTGCGTTGATAAAAACCAAAGACAAGCCAGTTGCTGCAATTACTATCGTTTTGGTGGCTAATAAAAAACAGCAGGAAATATTAGGCAATGTGAATCCCCATCAAGACATTAATTTGGTCTACGTCGATAAGGAATTGCTGCCAGAAGTATCTTCTTCATGGCGCTCAAAAGACCACACCGAAGAATATCCCGATAGGGCAACCCAACTGCAACGGGATATGCAAAATCAGAGTAACCACGAGATGAGTGCTCTGTTGCGAAACACCTCTTCAAAAACTAGATGAGAACTATTAATAAATTCTCAATTGAGCATCTATTTGCAATAAATTTAAGGATAAAAAATGCATTTACTAAAAATATATCTAGTTTTGTTATTAATTCTCTCAAGCATGAGCTGTGCGACTGTTTCCCCTCAACAACAGCTAAATTATGAGGGTAATAAAGCATACCTTTCCGGACGTTATCAGGAAGCACTTCGAGGTTATGAAAAAACGCTGGAGGTGGCAAATAAAAATAAAGACCAGCAATATATTGCTATTGCAATGTATGGTCTGGGAAGAACAAATATTAAGCTTTGTAGATTGGATGAAGCTGAAAAATGGTTGAAACAATCCATTATTGTTCGTGAAAAGGTGGCTGATAATGATGAAGCAAAGATTACACAAAATATATCAGAACTTGCCAGATTATATAAAGCTCAACAGCGTTACTTAGAAGCCAATGTTCTTTTTGAAAGGTCTTTACCGTTACTTTATCAAATGAAGGCTGATCACTCAGATCCGATTGAACTTGCAAATCATCTTGATGAATATGAAAAGTCCCTTCATCAAACAGGACGGCTGTCAGAAGCAGATGTTATTGCCATAAAAAGCAGTGAATTAAGGCAAAACAATCCTGGAAAGATTGCACTTTATAGCCCTGATCCAATACCACAAAGCTGTTTTATATCAAGTGGCCAATGAAATAAGGAAAGGCATCGTGAGGCAGAACGAATGGGAGGACTCACTAAAGAATGGGCGAATGTATGCGAGATAACGGTACGTTTATTTAGAGTAGTGCAATGAGCGATGTCAATACCCGTAAAAATTAAATCATAACTCCCTTTAAAACCAGAACATTATGGCTGAATTATTGGTTTTAGATTCCATTAATTCTGGGTGGAGATTGATTCAAATAATAATGTAAAAATCGCGCAGCCAGGCGAGTAAAAGTACACCCTGTATGGGCTGGGGTAAGAGTAAGAATGAAATGGATGATCAGCTTTGCCCAGACAAAAATATTTCAATCAAAAAGAAAAGGAAATCACTTATGAAAAAGCAGTCATTACTAATTTCAATGTTACTCAGTCTTAGCGTGTTACTAGCCCAAGGATGCTCAAACTCCAACTTCAATAGCAAGATTGATCATGATTGCCCGTACCCACCAAAAGAAAACTTAATAAATGGTCATTTAAAACCCGAGAACGGCGTAACACTTAAATGCCAAGTGAAAAACTTCACCAATAGAATGTCTTGCATTGAAATCATAGATGAAGAAGACGAAGGGTTATTTTGTAGCAATGGATCAAAGAAAGCTTTATTTGTTTTTGATAAGAACGACATTCTCAAAAATTATAAATTCTATTAATCCTTTGAGTTATTAACTTATATCAATGGAGAATAACTAAATTGATTTTACGTCTTAAGTATAAACTCAGTGTTTATTTACAATGCTGAAGAGAAAATGAATGATTCATAATGGAAAAAAGATATCAAAAATATTTATTAGATTTTCTTGCTTTACTCTAATCATTTTTTTTGTTTTCCTCCTGCACTACATTCGGTTCTAACGCAATTAAAGCCGCGCAACGACCTGAAGAAACAGAGCGGCAGACGGAGATGCGTCTAAATCAAGAATGGCATGCTTGTATGACGGAAAAGGGTTACCGGGATACGCGTGCTGTGCCGCAGTAGAATTAAAAGCAAATACTGCATTTATGTACGACAATATAAACTGAAATAATTTCTAAATACAGAACAGCTAAAATCCCAATTACAAAACCCCAGATACAAAAAAAACGGACCGAAGTCCGTTAGTTTGTTTGGCGGAGGGACAGGGATTCGAACCCTGGGTAGGCTATAAACCCACGCCGGTTTTCAAGACCGGTGCATTCAACCGCTCTGCCATCCCTCCAAGACGCGGCATATTACTAGGAATGACCTGATCTGACAACAGTGAATGCAAAATTTATATAGCTATTGCCATTTAGAACTTATCCGGTAGGATGATGTCCATTGGATGAACCACCAATCATCAATACTTTACTGAGTAATGGAGAAATAAACTGATGAACTACGATACACAATCAACAGTTGTACGCTCGCGCGAGTCTGCGCTGCAAACCAACAAGTTATTGCGTAACACCTATGTACTACTGGCAATGACGCTCGGCTTTAGTGCCGTTACAGCTGGTGTTTCAATGGTTTTAAACCTGCCGCATCCCGGCATTATCATCACTTTGATCGGATACTTCGGTCTGTTGTTCCTGACAGCTAAATTGCGCAACAGTGTCTGGGGTATCGCTTCTGTATTCGCGTTAACAGGGTTTATGGGCCTGACACTGGGACCAATTGTTAATGCTTATTTAGGATTACCGAATGGCCCGCAAATCGTTATGCAAGCTCTGGGTGCGACCGGCATTGTGTTTTTAGGATTGTCTGCTTATGCGATTAAATCTGAGAAAGATTTCAGCTTTATGGGCGGCTTCCTGTTTGTTGGTATTCTGGTTGCTTTCCTGGCGGGGCTGGCGGCAATCTTCTTCAGCATGCCTGGCTTGTCATTAGCAGTTTCTGCCATGTTTGTACTGTTGATGTCTGGTCTGATTCTGTATGAAACCAGCAACATCATTCACGGCGGTGAAACGAACTACATCATGGCAACCATTACCCTGTATGTCAGTATCTACAACTTGTTCACCAGCCTGTTACATCTGATTGGCGCTTTCTCAAGCAGTGATTAATTAGCCAGTCAATTGCGTTATTCTTTCAAGCCCCTGCAAAGGGGCTTGTTTGTATCTGGAGCAATGTAATGAAAAAGAATCTTGGCAAAACAGACAGAACGTTACGCATCATAATCGGTCTGTTTATAATAGCGATTGCATTGTATTACCAAAGTTGGTGGGCCTTGCTCGGATTGGGGCTGCTGATTAATGGTTTAAGTGGTCGCTGCGGTGGGTATGCTTTGTTTGGCTTTTCTACCGCAAAGGCCTGCGATATTTCTGATAAAGAGCGTAACTAGCGCATAATAAACATCATGACGGATAAAAAAACACAATTAATCGATAATTTCGGACGGCGTGTGTCGTATGTACGCATTTCGATCACCGATCGTTGTGATTTTCGTTGTGTGTATTGCATGGATGAAGAAATGACCTTCATGCCGCGTGAACGGCTACTGACGTTGGAAGAGATCGCTTTTCTGGTAAAAGCGTTTTGTGAGTTAGGCGTTGAAAAAGTGCGTATTACTGGTGGCGAACCATTAGTGCGTCGCAACGTAGATTGGTTAATCGAACAGATTGGCGCGCTGAAACACACCACATCGCTTAAAGAGCTGAACTTAACCACCAACGGCTCCCAGTTACCGAAGTACGCTGAAAAGCTGGCTGCAGCCGGTATGGATCGTATTAATATCAGTCTGGACTCGTTAAATGCCGAGCGCTTTCGTGAACTCACCCGTACTGGGGAATTAACTCAGGTATTGGATGGGATTGAAGCGGCTAAACAAGCCGGCTTTAAACGCATCAAACTGAACGCGGTCATTATGAAAGGTCGTAACGAGGATGAAATTATCGATCTGGCACAGTTTGCTATCGATAATGATCTCGATATTTCCTATATCGAAGAGATGCCGTTAGGCCAGGTAACGCATAGTCGTAATGAAAGCTACTGCAGTAGTGATGAAGTGCTTGCCACATTACAAAAGCATTTTGATTTGCAAAGCAGTATCGCCAATACCGGTGGCCCATCGCGTTATTACAAGGTTGCTGGTACCAATAGCAAAATCGGTTTTATTTCCCCGCATAGCCATAATTTCTGTGAAAGCTGTAATCGGGTCAGAGTGACGACAGAGGGCCGTCTGCTGTTATGTCTGGGGCAGGAGCACTCGATGGATTTGCGCGATATTATCCGACGTCATCCGGGCGATATCGAACAACTCAAACAGGCCATTATCAAGTCAATGGATATCAAACCGAAAGGCCATGACTTTAACATCAAAGAACAACCGATTATCTTTCGCCATATGAGTGTCACCGGTGGCTAGTTATCAGCCGGAAATGACCAATCAGGGCATTAATCGCCTGCATACCACCACTGTTTTAGATGAGTCAGGCGCATCCCGCGAAGTCTCATTAACTGGTGAAAGACCACTGACCATTTATCTGGATAATCGTGAGATTGTTACGTTGATGACGCTGGGTGGACAGCCGGAGTTATTGACGCTGGGTTATCTGCGTAATCAGGGACTTGTCGACGAAATAACGCATATTAAATCCATCCAGGTGGATTGGGTG
>NZ_DCSO01000027.1:9707-14811 GCF_002325665.1 Methylophaga sp. UBA1464 | reverse complement strand
CATCCAGGTGGATTGGGATGTCGATGCCGTCGCTGTGACCACCTTTCAGCAGAAAAACAATCTTGATTCGCTGATGTCCAGACGAATTGCCACCAGTGGCTGTGGGCAGGGCACCATGTTTGGGCATGTGATGGATTCGCTTTCAGAACTGAAACTGCAATGTCCGGAATTCAGTGCTCAGTCTATCTATGACGTGTTGCATGCGTTAAACGAATACAACGAAATGTATAAACAGGCAGGGGCCGTACATGGCTGTGCGCTGTGCCAGCAAAATGAAGTGTTATTTTTTGTGGAAGATGTCGGACGACATAATGCCGTTGATGCGATTTCCGGCTGGATGTGGCTGAACAATATCCATGGCGACGGAAAAGTGTTTTATACCACGGGTCGGCTGACTTCCGAGATGGTGATAAAAGTGGCGCAGATGCAGGTGCCCTTATTGTTGTCGCGCAGTGGCGTGACCGAAATGGGGCTTAGTATCGCTTTGGATATTGGGATTGGAATGGTTGCCCGAGCGAAAGGGAAACACTTTCTGGTGTATACCGGCAAGGAGCAGTTCCAAACCGAAAATTTATTAACTCCCGCAGGGTAAAGCATGAAAATTCAGACAGCTGTTAGCACGGATGTACCGCAGTTGTGTTTGTTACTCGATAGCTTGTTCAGTCAGGAAGCCGAATTTAAACCGGATCACGAATTACAGGCTCTGGGTCTGGGGGCGATTATTGATGGCGATGGTATCGGCGATATTCTGGTCGCAAAAGCAGAGGGCCAGATTATCGGTATGGTGAATTTGCTCTATACCGTTTCAACTGCTTTGGGCAGTCGCGTAGCGATTCTGGAGGATATGGTTATCGCACCACAAAACCGCGGACAGGGAGTCGGGTCGGCATTATTGAAACATGCGATTGAATTTGCCAGAGAAAAGGGCTGTAAACGTATCACCTTGCTCACGGATCATGACAATGATCCCGCGCATCGGTTTTATGAACAGCATGGTTTCACCGAATCATCTATGTTGACATATAGGTTATTTTTAGATGTTTAAAAACATATAATTACCTACATAACCTAATTCTTTTTCTCGATAGATTTCGCTTCATCCCACAATGCATCCAGCTCATCTAATGAGGCGGTTTTTAATGTTTTCTGCTGTTTGAAAATCTGCGTTTCAATGTATCGAAAGCGGCGGAGGAATTTCTGATTACATTGCTGGATGGCTTGTTGCGGATCGATATTCAGGTGTCTGGCGAGATTGGTAATAGCAAATAACAAATCGCCAATTTCTTCCTGTAATTTAGTCTGATCTCTGTCATCCAGTTCGGCTGCTACTTCATCGAGTTCTTCATGAATTTTGGCAATCACGCCATCAATATGTGGCCAGTCAAAACCAATCTGCGCAGCGGTTTTTTGCAGTTCAACAGCATACTGCAGTGCCGGCAGTTCTTTATCTGCACTGGCGAGCAGGGAAGATTTGTCTATGCTCATCAGTCGCCTCGGGTAAATTTAATGATATGCCGGCGATCACGTTTGCTGGGCCGGCCTTTTTGGTCACGAAAACCTAAAGGTTCATTTTTAATCTGCTCACGCAACAATTCGCGTTTTTCACGACTCTCTGCGGTTTCCTGATAGAGCAACTGGGCTTCGCTGGCCGGTCGACGTTGTTTTTGTAGGCCTAAAACATCAATGACATATTCATAAGGCGGTTGTGAAATGGTTAATTGATCACCAGGATGGATTGTTCTGCTGGGTTTGGCACGCTGACCGTTTGCATGAACTTTACCACCATTAATGGCTTCAACGGCCAGGCTGCGGGTTTTGTAAAACCGCGCAGCCCAGAGCCACTTATCCAATCGTTGATTTTTCTGACTTTCGGGTTCGGCTTTCGCCATTAAGCCTTACCTTGCAGTTGCAATAAAATGCCTTCGTTTTCCAGGGTGGAGGTGTCTTGCGTGATCTCCTCACCTTTGGCAATGGTGCGCAGCAAACGACGCATGATTTTGCCGCTGCGGGTTTTAGGCAGATTATCGGAATAACGGATTTCATCGGGTTTGGCGATAGGTCCGATTTGCTCTGCTACCCAGGCGCGTAATTCATTGGTCATATCTTCATCAACGCCGCCCGCCGGACGCTCACCTTTTAATACAACATAGGCAAACACTGATTCGCCTTTCACATCATGGGGTTTACCTACCACAGCTGCTTCAGCAACCGCTTCATGGGCGACTAATGCCGATTCAATTTCCATGGTGCCCAAGCGATGACCGGAGACGTTGAGCACATCGTCAATACGGCCCATGATCCAGAAGTAACCTTCCTCGTCCTGACGCGCACTGTCTCCGGCCAGATAATATTTGCCATCGAAATAAGGCCAATAGGTGTCTTTATAACGTTGATCATCACCCCAGATAGTCTGGATCATCGATGGCCATGGTTTACGAATCACCAGAAAACCGCCTTGATTGGCGCCAAGTGCTTCACCTTGCTCATTGACTACGGCAGCATCTATACCGGGAAGGGCACGGGTGCAGGAACCGGGTTTAGTCACCGTTACAGCAGGAACCGGTGCAATCATGTGAGCCCCAGTTTCAGTTTGCCACCAGGTATCGACTATAGGACAGCGCTCTTGCCCAATCACCCGGTGATACCACATCCAGGCTTCCGGATTAATCGGTTCACCTACCGTGCCAAGCAAGCGTAAGTGAGACAGATCATAGCGTTGAGGAATATCATCACCGGCTTTCATTAATGCCCGAATGGCTGTCGGTGCGGTATAGAAAACAGTGACATGATGGCGGGCACAGACATCCCAGAAACGTCCGGCATCCGGAACAGTAGGAACACCTTCATAAATAATCATGGTGGCGCCGACGGCCAGCGGGCCGTAGGCAACATAGGTATGGCCGGTAATCCAGCCAACATCTGCAGTACACCAGAAGACATCTTTAGCCTGAATATCAAACACCCAGCGCATGGTGGTAATGGCATTCAGCAGGTAACCCGCTGAAGAGTGTTGAATACCTTTCGGTTTGCCGGTCGAACCTGATGTGTAAAGTAAAAAAAGCGGGTCGCAGGCATTCATCGGTTCAGGGTGGCATTCTGCTGACTGATCCTGTTCCGCATCATGCCACCAGATATCCCGACCATTCTGCAGCGTGATGTCGTTGCCACAGCGTTTGAAGACAATGACTGTTTCAACACTTTCGCAGCCTTTAGCTAATGCCTGATCAGCGGTGTTTTTCAGCGGGATGATCTTGCCACCACGATGACCACCATCCGCGGTAATCACCAGTTTGGCTTGGGTGTCTTCAATACGATCTTTCAGGGCTTCAGCCGAGAAGCCTCCAAATACGACGGAATGAATGGCGCCGATTCGGGCACAGGCCTGCATAGCTACTACGGCTTCAGTAATCATCGGCATGTAGATAATGACCCGATCGCCTTTTTGGATGCCCTGATTTTTTAACGCATTGGCAAACACACATACTTTTTCGTGCAAAACACGATACGTAATATGTTGGACGTCACCCGGTTCGCCTTCAAAAATAATGGCCGTTTTTTCCGCATTGTTTGTTAATTGCCTGTCGAGGCAGTTATAGGAAACATTCAACTGACCGTCAGCAAACCATTTATAAAACGGTGCATTACTGTCATCCAGCGTTTGGGTAAAGGGTTTTATCCAATCGAGTTCCTGTCTGGCTAAATCGCCCCAGAAAGCTAGATGGTCCTCGTCCGCTTTGGTGTACAGCGCATCAAGTTTTTTTGGGGTTAGCGCAGATGTTTTATAAAAACTCTCGCAAGGCGGAAAGTGCCGATTCTCGTGAAGGGTTGATTCAATATTATTCTGAGCCATAAATACCTTACCTTATTATTCTCTCTTTCTGAGTATAGTCCGCTACCAGCGTTAAATGTAGTCAACAGCCAATAAAAAACTCTCCCGAAAGGCATGCTTAGGGGAGAGTCTGATTTAATGGCAGTACGTTTTAGAAGAAGCCGAGCGGGCTTGTGCTGTAGCTGACCAACAGGTTTTTAGTTTGCTGGTAATGTTCCAGAGCAATCTTGTGTGTTTCACGACCGACACCGGATTTTTTGTAACCGCCAAAGGCAGCATGCGCTGGATAATGATGGTAGCAGTTGGTCCATACACGGCCTGCCTGAATAGCACGTCCCATACGATAGGCCAGGTTCATATCGCGCGTCCATAAACCGGCACCCAGACCAAATTCGGTGTCATTGGCAATTTCCAGTGCTTCAGCTTCATCTTTGAAGGTGGTTACCGAAACCACAGGTCCAAAAATTTCTTCCTGGAAGATACGCATTTTGTTATTGCCTTTCATCAAGGTGGGTTCGATGTAGAAACCGTTATTGAATTCAGGTCCTAATTGCTCGATACCACCGCCCATCAGTAATTGAGCACCTTCTTGTTTACCAATCTCAACATAGCTGAGGATTTTGTCGAACTGCTCCTGTGAAGCCTGGGCACCGACTTGTGTCTCAGTGTCCAGCGGGTTACCGCGTTTAATCATTTTGGCGCGTTCCATCACCACAGCGATGAACTCGTCGTAGATGCTTTCCTGAATCACGGCACGGGAAGGGCAGGTACAAACTTCACCTTGGTTAAAGAACGCCAAGACCATGCCTTCGGCACATTTATTAATGTAATCCTGTTCCTGTTGCATGATGTCTTCGAAGAAGATGTTTGGCGATTTACCGCCTAACTCTACGGTTGAAGGAATAATGTTTTCAGCCGCGTATTTCATAATTAATGAGCCGACTGGTGTTGAACCGGTAAACGCGATTTTGGCGATGCGTTTGCTTGTGCCTAATGCCTGGCCAGCTTCGCGACCAAAACCGTTAACAATGTTTAATGTGCCAGCAGGCAGTAAATCAGCAATTAATTCGGCCAGAATCAGGATAGATACTGGTGTTTGTTCAGCCGGTTTCATAACAACACAGTTACCAGCAGCCAATGCCGGAGCAAGTTTCCATGCCGCCATTAATAACGGGAAGTTCCAGGGAATAATCTGACCGACAACCCCGAGTGGCTCATGGAAGTGATAAGCGACAGTATTTTCGTCAATTTCACCCATCGTGCCTTCCTGAGCAC
>NZ_DCSO01000027.1:3085-9654 GCF_002325665.1 Methylophaga sp. UBA1464 | reverse complement strand
CATCGTGCCTTCCTGAGCACGCAGGCAACCGGCAAAATAGCGGAAATGATCCGCGGCCAGAGGAATATCGGCATTCAGTGTTTCGCGAACCGCTTTACCGTTATCCCAGGTTTCTGCAACAGCCAGTTTTTCCAGATTGGCTTCGATACGATCAGCAATTTTCAGCAGGATATTACTGCGTTCCTGAACGGAGGTTTTACCCCAGGCTTCACGGGCTTTATGAGCTGCATCCAGCGCTAATTCAATATCAGCTTCCCCTGAACGCGGAATTTCACAAATGACTTCGCCGGTCACTGGAGTAATGTTGTTAAAGTATTCGCCTTTAACAGGGGCGACCCACTCGCCACCAATAAAGTTTTCATAACGTGATTTGAATGAGATCACCGACTCGGGTGTACCTGGTTTTGCGTAAATCATAAATCTCTCTCTTATATATTGTTATGGTTAAAGACCAAGCATAAATCCTAAAGCAGAAATCTTACTTGACTGATAATCCCAATTATTTGACTGATAGTCCAGAAGTGACAAAAAAGTTAACACATGGTTCGACAAGATTGCTATTTTGAAAAAATGAAAAATTCATATCAAATGCGCGGATACTCTCACTTAAGTAATATTTTCTATTGACTTGACTTCGCATAGAGTTGAGACACAAAATCAATCATCACTTATTAAGGTCTGCATTATGAACCTGAATACATTGCCTACGAGCGGTCGGCGAGAAAATCGCCAGTTGCTGATTGAAAACAAAGTGACCTTTAATGGTCCGGAAACAGAGTTGAGTATTTACGATACCTACCGCAGCTCAACGGGTGTAGCACTTAATGCAGACCACTTGTTATATTGCGGAATGGTCAGCGGTCGCAAGGTAATGCATGACCATTACAACGCGTCGGGCGAATTGTTTGTGCCGCACGAATCCTACGTTATGCCACCCGGTGAACATGTTGAAATAGATTTTCCGGATGCAAATGAGCAGCAGCCAACAACTTGTCTGACCATAGAGATTTCCAGAGAGCGTATTCAGGCCATCTCTAATCGTATGCAGGACTTGGTAAAAATTGATGCGCCGGAGCATACTTGGGAATATCAGCCTCGTATCATTCACAAGCATCACACTCGCGATACCCAGCAGTTACTGGAAAAAATGGTTTCATTTTATATTCGCAATGATCCCGATAAAGAGCTGATGGTCGATTTAGGTGTATCGGAGCTGGTGATAAGGTTGCTTCGTGAACAGGGGCGAGAAGTTTTGTTGAGTTATTGCCAGCGGGCGCCAGACGCCAGCAGTATGACGGCCGTCATCCATACACTGGAACAAAACCTTAGTGAACCATTGGATATAGAACAGTTGTGCCGGCAAGCCTGTATGAGCCGCAGTCGTTTATATGTTGAATTCAAAAAACAACTGGGTTGTACACCGGGAGAATTTCATCAACAACTCAGACTGAAATCAGCTGCCGATGCTATCCGTCGTGGTCAGAGTATTACTGAAGCCTGTTATGGTTATGGTTTCAACGACTTAAGTCATTTCAGTCGTCGTTTCAGTCATTTTTTTGGCTGTTCGCCAAGCGCTTTTCGTAAAGAAAACCTCCCGGATCAAACTAATTAATTAGCTTAAGTTAAGAACGCTGAAGGCCTGAAGCTGTCATAATCTAAGTTCGTTGGTACTGATTTCAGTTCTAACGAATCTCACTTTTTAGTAATGACAAAACTTGTATGCCGTTATGCCAACACTCTCTATACAACAGGGTCATCCTGATATTTACTCTGTGTCTATTGGCTGCCAATATGGTTTGGGCCGACGCGGAAAAAAATATCAATATCGAGATAAAGGGCGTAGATAAAAATTTGGTCGAAACCCTGTTGAATGGTTTGAGCATCAATCGGCAGAAGCAAAGTCCACGTCTGGATTCTCGAAGTGTAAACCGGTTACACAATCAAGCCATCGATGAATTGAAGCATATGCTCACGGTGTATGGTTATTATTCTCCCGAAATTACTGCCGAGTTAACAGAAACGGATGAAAATAACTGGCAAGCTCAATATCAAATTGAGTTAGGTCAACCGGTCATCATTCGTAAAATCAATCTGGCGGTAGAGGGTGATGCTAAAACTGATCCGGTATTTACTAAGCTGCTCAGCAGTTTACCGCTGAACGTAGGTGACCAGTTTGATCATGAACGTTATGAAAACGCAAAAAAGTCATTGCTCCGAGTTGCTGCTGAGCGTGGTTATTTTGATGGCGCATTCAGTTGTAGCAGAGTCAGTGTTGATGTCGAAGCAAGTGCTGCAGACATCTGTCTGGTCTATGATGCCGGGCAGCGTTATCGATTTGGTGAGATCACCTTCCCTGATACGGTTGTGAATGACAGATTACTTGATGCAATGTCACCCATCAAAGCGGGTGAACCGTTTGATTCAGGTAAATTGCTCACCCTGAGAAATAATCTGCAAAATAGTGGCTATTTTGCCTCTGTATCCACTCAGGCAATGACTTCTGCACGAGCAAATAATGAGGTTCCGGTTGATGTTTCATTAAATGAAAATCTGAAACATCGCTACAGCGCCGGTGTGGGCTATGGTACGGATACCGGGGCCAGGATGAGTCTGGGTTGGCAAAATCGCTATGTAAATGATCGGGGACACAGACTGTCTGTTGAAAGCCGTTTATCACAAATTGCCAATCGAATCGGTGCCGATTACCAGATGCCGTTCTGGAGTGAAAATATTAATACGGTTGGTTTTAATTCAGAATATAAACAGGAAGATACAGATACCAGTGAAAGTCGTTCGGTAGCGGTAGGCAGCTATTACAACCGTATGCGCTGGGGCTGGGAAGAAACCGGTAGCATCAAGTTTCTCAATGAAAGCTTTGATGTTTCAGATGACTCCGCGTCAACAACCTTATTGATTCCCGGAATTGCTTATGCCCGTACCTGGGCAGATGACACTATCTATACCCGGCAGGGAGGTCGTTTAAGTATGGAGCTGAGCGGAGCGGCAGAAGGTATTCTTTCCGATATCAGCTTTAGTCAGCTAGTCCTGCGTGGAAAATACATTCAGGGGATTGGTGACTCCAGCCGGATTATTACCAGAGCGACTGTGGGGGCCACAGAAGTCAGTGACTTTTCAAAATTACCCAGCTCATTGCGTTTCTTTGCCGGTGGGGACAATAGTATCCGTGGTTTTGACTATCAATCACTGGGACCAGAAAATGATTTGGATGAAGTCATCGGTGGCCGGTATCTGGCTGTTGGAAGCGTTGAATATGAACATATGTTTGTCAAAAACTGGGGCGCTGCGATATTTACCGATTTTGGTAACGCCTTCAATAGTTGGTCAGATCCAATAGAGTATAGTGTAGGGGTGGGTATTCGCTGGCGATCTCCTGTTGGCCTGATTCGTATTGATGTGGCCAGTGGTATTTCAGATGAAGACAAACCCTTTGGTTTGCATATCATGATAGGGCCTGATTTGTGATGAAACGCGCATTATGGATAATCGCAATTGTATTGCTGCTGATCATTCCGGCCGGCTTATATTGGTTACTAATGACCAAGTCAGGTTTTAACACAGCATTGAGTTTCACTCAGAAAACACTTCCCGAACTCACTATAAACGAAGCTAGCGGCAGACTTTACGACGGCGTTTATCTGAAGGGCATTACCTATGAACCTGAAGATGGCGATGCGATACACATAAATACCATTGATGCGCGCTGGCAGCTATGGTCGTTGCTTTCAAGCCGATTTATTATCAATCAGATTCATATTGACAGGCTGGCAATCAAACACGCTGAAACGATTACTCAGCCTGAAGAAGATGAATTGTTCACTATTCCTCAGTTCAGTTTTCCGCTGGCAGTTCACCTCAGATCGCTGCGTGTTACAAATGCAGAAGTTATTGATAATCAGGGTATTGTGACGCCTTTGTTTGATCGTTTCGATACCTCGATAAGATTGAATTACGACCGGTTAATTATTTCCTCATTAAGATTAAATCGTAATGTGCTGGCCTTTACCTTGATCGGGAACGTTCATCTTAACGAACCCTTTGCTACTAACCTGAATTACGGGTTGAGGCTGAATGATTCCGAATGGGGATTGATTTCAGCTACCGGCACGATTACCGGGGATATCAAACAAATGACGTTACGACAGCAGCTGGGTGAACCGTTTGCCTCAGAACAAACCCTGATGGTGCGTAATATTCTTGATGACCTGGATTGGCGCCTTGGCCTGGAAAGTGAATCCCTGTCATTAACCCGAATTCTTAATACTGAAATGGGTGATGTGACGGCTATTAATCTGGAAGCTAAAGGCACTCGGGAAACTGCCCGAATGGAACTGGACTTTCAGTTACAGGAATTTGAAGAAGTACATCCACCAGTTTCTGCCAGTTTGAGTCTGAACTCTACTGACTTAAAAAACTGGCGTGTTGATTTGATGACGGCGATCAGTCAAAACGGTTTTGCCGAGATCCATGGCAATATTCAGGTTGCGGAAGATCCCATGGCGAGTGGGTTTTCAATTGATGCAAGCTGGTCACAACTTCAATGGCCATGGCAACAGGATGCAGAGCTTTTAGTTGCTGAAACTTCAGGTGAACTTTCGCTAAACGGAAATCTGCAGGATTATCGTTTGATTCTCAGTAGCTCTATTGCGGCACTGGAGCAGAACTGGGCGATTAACTCTTATGTGCGTGGAGATCTGCAACAGGCGAGTATCAACTCCCTCGAAATCAAGTCTGCGTTAGCCGAACTCGACGTTAGTGGTGATGTAAGCTGGGATCCTCAATTAAATTACCAATTAAGTGGTGAATGGCAAAACCTGCAGCTTCTCGCCAGTTTAACTGGCGTGTCAGTAGAAAGTTATACGGGATTATTCAATCTGAAAGGTGAGAAACATCTGTTTGAAATCACACTTGATTCGGATTTTATTATTGATGAAATTCCACTCATTCTGAAACTCCAGGCAACCAGTCCCGAAGCCGGCATAACGGATATTCGTGCAGATACCAGAATTGCAGATGGTGGTGCCGGCTTTAGTGGTCGTATCAATTGGAAAGAGAATCTGATGGTTGATGGCAAACTGACACTCAGACAAGTTGATCCGGCCGTATTTGCAAATGAATGGCCCGGCCGAATAAGTGGTCAGGCGCAACTGAGTTTTCAGGATAAGGGGCAGGGCGATTTCGAAGCAAGTCTGCAGAATTTACATTTAAATGGAGTTTTACGGGAACGTAACTTTTCCCTGAACAGTCACCTGAAAACCGTCAACACTGATATTGCTATTGAAAATCTACAGCTGAATTTAGGTGACTCGCAATTATCTTTAAATGGCAAAGTTGAGAAACAACTGGATTTAACCTGGAAACTCAACTCGTCGAATTTGCAGGATTTTCACCCTGATTTATCTGGCAGCTTAAATGGGCAGGGGCGATTATTTGGTGAGTTGGCTAAATTAAAATTAAATGCCGATCTCGATGGTTCTTCAATTAGTTGGGCTGACGAAATGCGTATCGGCACCATTAACGCTGATGCCCAAATAGACCTTACAGATAATCAGCAAAGTAAACTCAACGTACAGTCAACCGGCATTAAAGTGGCAGAGCAGACTGTTGATTCAGTTGATCTGAGTCTGACGGGTAAACGTGATCAACATCAGCTGGGTCTGGAGATCCAGTCTGCAATAATTTCGTTATCAGGTTTGTTACAAGGCAGCCTGAATAAAGACAATCAATGGGCTGGCCGGTTACAGTCAATGACAATTGATAATGACATGGCTGGCAACTGGCAATTAGGTGAGGCCGGTGATATTCAATTGTCGGCTGATAAACAGATTATGTCGAAGCATTGCTGGCTATCGGCTGAACAGGCACAAATTTGTATTCAAGGTGAAAATGCCTTGCCCGGCGCGCAAGCACTCGTGGAAATCAATCAACTCTCCATGGAAATCCTGAAACCCTGGATTGAGGAATATGCCAAATTATCCGGTTTTATTTCCGGCCGATTGCAACTGGCAATGGAAAATGAGGGAGAGATTACCGGTACAGGAAATCTATCGCTGAACGAGGCTATTTTAAAACTTGAGTCTGAAACGATCAGTCAACAGGAACCTATCGAATTTGATACGATTGATTTACGTTATCAGCTTACCGCCGAAGAGAGCATGGTGGCCATTACTATTGCACCGGATATTGCCGGTGTAGAACCGATAGAGGCAAGATTACAAACAGCAGCTGTCAAAAAAGTGATAGCTGCACCTATGGATACGCCGCTTAACTTGCAATTGCAGACAGCCGTTGAAGATCTCGCATCATTAAATCTGGAAACCCTGGCTTTTGATGAACTGGCAGGAAAACTGGAGCTGCATGTCGATATGCAGGGTACGGCCAATAAACCGCAACTAACCTCAGCAATCAGTTTGCGTGATGGGCAAATATTTTTGGTAGATATGGGTATTACCTTGTCGGCTATCAACGCAGATATTAATGGCGATCCCTTATCAGGACTGAAAATGCTGTTACAGGCCGATTCCGCAGAAGGTCAGCTGGAAGTGGCGGGT
>NZ_DCSO01000027.1:952-2958 GCF_002325665.1 Methylophaga sp. UBA1464 | reverse complement strand
GAAGTGGCGGGTGATTTCACCATGACGGATGCAGACTGGCTGTTCAATGCCACCATAAAAGGTGAGCAGCTTGAAGTAATGAATCTGCCTGAAGCCTATGTCATTGCCTCACCAGACCTGAAGCTAATGGTTTCTCCACAAACGGCGAAATTGAGTGGTGCGGTTAAAATTCCCAATGCAGAACTGGCCCCCATGGATTTTAATACCACCGTGTCACCCAGTCAGGATGTGGTGATAATCGGTCAAGAGGCTGATGAGGAAAAAATGCGATTGGCAACGGACCTGGATATCACTGTTCAGCTTGGCGATAAAGTCATGATTAAGGCATTAGGCTTTAGTGGACGCCTGGGAGGAGATTTACGCATATACGGTGATGCTGGTCAGCTATTGCTGGGTAATGGTGAAATAACGGTTAATGAAGGCAGTTACGCCGCCTATGGGCGGGAACTGACTGTTGATAATGGTAAGGTTCGCTTTTCCGGAGCGGCCATAGACAATCCGGATTTGGATATCAAGGCTATCCGTAAAGGCACTAACTATCAGGCGGGTATTCATATTACCGGTCCTGCAAATAATCCTCAGGCAAACCTGTTTTCCGTGCCGTCGATGAGCCAGGAAGACATCCTGTCTTATATTGTGCTTGGTCGTCCATTGGGGCAAGCCAGTGCTGCCGACGCAGCATTGCTGGCATCGGCAGCGACTAATCTGGGGATATCCAACGGCAATGCTATCAGCGATCAGATTGCCAGTACCTTTGGTCTGGATTCGGTCGAATTTACCGGAGAAAGTCCGGAGAGCGCCGCCGTGCAAATTGGCAAATATTTGTCTCCGAAACTTTATTTGGGATATGGTATCGGGATTTTTGAACCGGTGAGTACGGTTCAGTTGCGTTATACATTAAGCAAGATTTGGACTCTGCAGGCTGAATCCGGCACGCAAAGCGGGGTGGATTTGTTGTATATCTACGAAAGATAAAAAAAGCCCTGTGTTGTCACAGGGCTTTCAGGACCTACCTTTTTCAAGTATGAGGTGAGTCTTCAGATAAAATCAGGCACGATTTTTTTCGCGAATTTCATCCAGTGTTTTGCAATCTATACACAGTGTGGCAGTGGGACGTGCTTCCAAACGGCGGATACCGATATCAACACCGCATGATTCACAGTAACCGTAATCACCTTTATCCAAATCAATCAGTGACTCTTCAATTTTCTTGATCAGTTTACGTTCACGATCACGCGTGCGTAGCTCCAGAGTAAACTCTTCTTCCTGAGTTGCACGGTCATTTGGGTCTGGGAAGTTTGCTGCTTCGTCCTGCATATGATGCACAGTACGGTCAACTTCTTCCATGAGTTGTGAGCGCCATTTTTCGAGAATGCCCCGAAAATGCTTTACCATATCTTTGCTCATGTATTCTTCATCACTACCCGGTTGGTACGGGGTGAAACTCACATCATCTTGGTTCGGGTCCATGTTGGCAAACCTCATACTTTCTAAAAACAAGGGCGCATCTATACCAGAAGCTTCTGGCATGTGCAAAATAATCGAGTTATTTTAACGCATTTTTTACATTAAGAGACAGATGAAACATTTAAAAGCCGTTATATTTGACGTGGATGGGACCTTGGCCGAAACCGAGCGTCATGGGCACCGAATTGCCTTCAATCGCGCATTTGCCGATGCGGGTCTGGACTGGCATTGGGATGAGCATTTGTATGGTCAATTACTGGCCGTTACCGGAGGCAAAGAGCGTATTCAATATTACCTGGAAAATTTCCATTTGCAGTGCGGATATGCTGGTGAACACAGTGAAATGATTGCCAAATTGCATACAGAGAAAACCCGACACTATGTGCAATTATTGGAGAGTCAGTCGATTCAGTTACGGCCGGGTGTTAAAAGATTGCTGGAAGAATTAAGAATGGCAGATATCAGACTGGCCATTGCAACAACGACAACTCCTGAGAATGTGACAGCATTGATTTCAGCGACATTGGGGGAAGATGCCT
>NZ_DCSO01000027.1:0-892 GCF_002325665.1 Methylophaga sp. UBA1464 | reverse complement strand
GAAGATGCCTTGAATTGGTTTGACTGTATCGCGGCGGGAGATATTGTGCCAGCCAAAAAGCCTGCTCCTGATATTTATCATTATTGTATGCAACAGTTGCAGCTTATGGCTGATCAATGCCTGGCGATTGAAGATTCGGCAAACGGTTTGTTATCAGCCCGGTCTGCCGGTTTAACCACACTGGTTACCATGAACGCCTATACTGCCAATGAAGATTTCAGCGATGCTGTTTGCGTCGTTGATCAACTCGGCGAACCCAACGCTCCCTGTTCAGTTTTAGCGGGGTTACCTATCGATAATGATTACATAAGCGCCCAGTCAATTCAGGAATTACATGCCCAAGCCAATTAACATCACACAACGTGCACAGGATATTAAACCGTTTCAGGTAATGGATATTCTGTCGCAGGGGAAAGTTCTGCAGGCGCAGGGCAGGGATATTATTCACCTGGAAATTGGTGAGCCGGACTTTCTGACGCCTCAGCCAATTATTGATGCAGCGATGGCTTCCTTAAAAAAAGGCGACACGTTCTACACGCCGTCGCTTGGGTTGATGGCGTTACGGGAAAAAATTGCAAACTGGTATCAACAACAATACGGGCTCACCATTTCACCCCGCCGCATTGTTATTACTCCTGGAGCATCCGGTGCATTACTGTTGGTGATGGGCGCTTTGTTAGAAACCGGTAAACATTTACTGATGACCGATCCGGGATATCCCTGTAATCGCCATTTTGCCCGGTTCGTCGAAGCCTCAGCCGTTTCGGTTCCAGTCGGTGCAGATACCGCTTATCAATTGTCCTCAGAGCATATTGAAAAATACTGGAATCAGGACACGCAAATGGCCCTGGTTGCTACACCATCTAACCCAACCGGCACCATTATTGATAAA
>NZ_DCSO01000026.1:29253-38123 GCF_002325665.1 Methylophaga sp. UBA1464 | reverse complement strand
CCCGTTCAGATGAGTGGCAATGGCAAACCGAAAATTTATTTGAAACAGTGGTGGCGCCGATGGTGCACGCTGAAACAAAACCTGAATTTACCTTTTAATGTAGAGATCTTGTTATGAAACAAATGTCAGCAACACAATTGGATGAATTTCTGCAGAAAAATGCGCAGGAGGCCATTTTGATTGATGTACGCGAAGCGCATGAGCTTGCCAATGGCATGCTGGAAAACGCTCAACATATGCCAATGAACAGCATTCCGGCACATGTGGGTGAACTTGAAATGGCGAAAGAAAGTCCGATAGTGTTGATTTGCCGTTCTGGGCAACGCAGCGCTCAAGTCGGACAATATCTTGAACAGTTAGGTTTTTCTGACGTCATAAATCTGGATGGTGGTATGAATGCCTGGGCGGCGGAGATCGACTCCAGTATGAAGGTTTATTAAGGATTGAGCATGAAAGCGCTGTTTGTAGTTAGTTTGTTTGCGACATTATTTTGTCGACCGGCCCTGGCGGTTCAGGATCTTGTCGATATTTATAATTTGTCGGCACAAAGCGATCCGATATTAATGGCCCAGGCTGCAGCGCAACGTGCCACGGGGGAGTTAGCTGATCAAGCTGATGCAGCCTTTTTACCGCAAGTAGATATGGTGGCGAATAACAGCAAGGTATGGACAGACAGTTCTTCTCAACGGTTTGGTGGTACCAGTGAGTATAACGATCATGGTTATACCTTGAGTCTGGTGCAACCGATTTACCGCCGTAATAATTTTGTACAGTCACGTCAGGCAGATATTGCCATTGAAGGCGCTGCAGCCAATTATCAATTCGCTGAACAGGAACTGATTGTTCGGGTAGCCGAACGTTATTTTGCTGTTTTGGGGGCAGAAGATGATCTGAGTTTTGCTTTGGCAGAACTTGAAGCAATTGAAAAACAACTTGAACAGGCCGATCAACGATTTGAAGTCGGTCTGGCAACCATTACCGATGTCAGTGAGGCAAGAGCTGCTTATGATTTGGCCAATGCGGCCGTCATTGAAGCTGAAAATTTGTTGGCTAACAGCCGTGAAGCATTGCGTGAAACAGCCGGTGAATATCCTGGTGAGTTAGCTGAGCTTAAAGATGACACTCCACTGGTAAAGCCTGAGCCGGAAAGTATTGATGAGTGGAGTGAGCAGGCGATTGTGATGAATCCGGTTTTACTCGCCGCTGGCAGCAATGTCGATCTTGCCCGTGAGAATATTGAGTTTGAACGCAGTGGCCATTATCCGACGCTGGATTTAGTGGCCCAGAAAGGCTATACCTCACAAAGTGACAGTAACCTGAGCGGCAGCAATAAAACCCATCAGAGAATATTAGGTTTACAGGTCAATATCCCGATATATGCCGGTGGCGTAGTGAGTTCCAGAACCCGCGAAGCCAGCTTTCGCCTGGATGAGGCGATGCAAAATGAAGAAGAGCAACGTCGCGCTATTATGCGACAGACACGTGCCGCCTATAACAGTGTGATGTCTGGCATCAGTCGGGTAAATGCCCTGCAACAGGCCGTATATTCAAATCAAAAAGCATTGGAGTCTACTGAAGCCGGATTTCAAGTTGGCACGCGTACTACAGTAGACGTTCTGAATGCCCGTCGTGAGCTATTCAGCGCGTTACGTGATTACTCACGTTCCCGTTATGAATACGTCGTTAATACGTTAAGACTTAAACAAGCCGCCGGGATAGTCAGTTTGAATGATATTGAGCAAATTAATCAGTGGTTGGAACCCAGAGCTTAAGGAGGGGTTATTGCCATGATGGCAAATTCTGAAAACAGTGTTTTAGTGGTAATTGATGTACAACAGAAATTGGCCCAGGCCATGCCCGATGGGGTGCGTGAACGTCTGATCAATCAGATAAAAATCTTACTGACCGCGGCGAAAGTGCTTAATATTCCGGTCATTGCCACAGAGCAGTATCCAAAAGGTCTGGGGCCAACAGAGTCTGCATTACAGGATAATTTGCCGATCGGCACCAACATCATAGAAAAAACCTGTTTTTCCTGCATGCAATCTGAGGATTTCCGCTATCAACTTGCTGCAACACGTCGAAAACAGGTCATCCTGCTGGGAATGGAAACACACATCTGTGTTCTGCAAACCGCTTTAGCCTTAAAATCAGAAAACTATAGTGTGTATGTGGCGGAAGATGGTGTCTGCTCACGCTCAAAAGCCAATCAGTACAATGCAATACAACGGATGCGCCATGCTGGGGTGGTGGTCAGTAACGTGGAGTCAGTATTGTTTGAATGGCTTGGCGATGCCAGCCACGCTGAGTTTAAAACACTGGCGAAGTTAATTCTTTAAGCGCGTCTATGAACATGAGCGCGCATCTGCCGCCTTGTTTTACAGTTCACTACGGTGGACTGTTTATCTGCTTCACTCATATTTTCCCAACGCAGGATTTCATCCATTGTCCGGAAACAGCCACGACAGACATCCTGTGCATCAAGACCGCATTTGCCAATGCAGGGGCTGGGAGTAAATGATTGATCTGAGTTCATAGTGCGGTAGTTTAATTCATTTTATGATGTTTAATGTGAGTTGCGAGGCTTGCTGTATGGCGTTGAGCTTACGAATAAATAACCTAAAGCTGACTTTTTCGACTTAACGTCGAGTTCATTTTCTTTGCATGCCCAAAGAAAACAAACCAAAAGAAAAGGCATGTGTACGATTCACATACATCGGTAACAGTTTAATTCAACTACATGGGTTACACCCGAATAGTCCAATAACTTGTAATTCCACCTCCAACCTTACGTTGGTCAAAACCACCAAGCCTGATGGGGCCGAAGTATAAATCCCATACGCCATCGGCGACTTGCTCCATGCCGATGTATTCGTCGCGTAATAAGTGAGACACATAAACTTGTCCACCGCCCCAATAGACTACACCGGTATGCGTGACTTTCAACACACTAAAATAGTCCGGATAGTGCATTTCCATTAACTTCTCAGGATAGGCTCTTCCTGATGCCGAGTAGTGAGAGGCTGGTGTTTGTTGTTGCAAAGATTCATGTGGCCGTTGATGGTTATACAGGTTGCTGAACTCTTTAAATTGTTGCTGCTGTGCGGCCATTGACTCACTGACAGGCTGCGTTACCGCCTGTTTTAGCGTTCGATGCATACGCTCATGCTGACCATTTTGTTGTGGCTTGCCGGGTTGGATCCTTTCAGGATGGATCCCAAGCTTTATCCACCAAATACTTAACGCAGACAAACCGCCAGCCGCTTTACTGGCAAATGGCACACCATTATCGCTGCGAATGCGCAGAGGCAACCCAAACTCTCTGAAGATGTGCTCAAAACAACGCCTGGTCGGCTCAGTAGCCGTCGTTTCCAAACCACAGCAAGCCAGTAAAAAACGACTATGGTGGTCCATAACCGTTAAGGGATAACACCACTGTCCGTTGCCCAGTTTAAACTGACCTTTAAAATCAACACTCCACACTTGATTAGGCGCTGTCACTGATTGAAATGGATCGCGATAAGGGGCTACACGTTGGCGCTTGCGACGTTTATCAATCAGACCTGCTCGGTTGAGCACATTATAAATTGTCGTTAATGACGGAGGCTCCAGCGTGGGGAACCGCAACTTAAGACTCGCCTGTATTTTTTTCGGGCCTGTTTTATCGAAAAAGGTATAGCTTCAGGATGGTGGTGGGAGCGACGTGACAGCTCGGTGACACCATCAAGCCCTTGCTTCTGATAACGTTGTACCCACTTGTAACCGGTCTTTCGACTGATTTGATAGCGTCGGCATAGCTCACTGAAACTACCGCCCGCACCACGTAAATAATCTGCAATAAACAAAATACGTTCTTCCATCGGTTTCACATCTCGCCAAGGCATGAGCACCTCCATCGTTGATGCTCATGATTAAAACAATGTGTTACCTATGTATCTGAACTTTTTTGTTACCTATGTTCTTAACTCGTACAGCACCCCTTGTGCTGGCCTGCGGCTTCACTGCGTTGATCGCTTTCTCTGGCGTCCAGCTAAACTCGCTTTGCTCAAACAGTGGCTGTCCGTGATCCAGACAAAACTGTGCTACTCGTCAGCACAACAGGGGGATTAGGAGGATCTTGAAACTGCTTTCATTGTAAAAAGTTTGGTGGTTGGGTTGAGGGTCGAAACCCAACATCTAAATGTAGTTCCCAGCTAAGGCCGATTGTAAAACTCAAGCATGAAACCGCTGCCGTTTATTGGCTGTACCAAGTTTGGCAGGTTTATTTAAGGTAGGCAGCGCTTCATAATCCGGCTGACCTTTGAGTCCAGCTCGGGCATAATCCAGTCGCAGATGATCTTTGACCAATTCTGCCGGGTGATGCATATCTTCGGTCAGCACTACATAAATCAGTTCAAACAGACGTTTCAACGCAATTTTAGCGGTTTGACCAGTACGCTGATAAATCTGATCTGACAAGGTCATGAAATGCCAGAACGGTTGCTCATCAAGCAGCAACGGCAAAGTATTGATAAACCGTCCCGAGTTACCGATTAAATCCCAGTAACGGGCAAAACGATTGACCCGTTGCATGGTGGCAAAGTTGATTTCACGGCTGCTGAGCAGGTTATACGGCGGCAGAGGATGAAAGCGTAAATCACTGGGTTCGTTATGCCGGTTCAATGGCGCGCCACGCAGGCGTTTGAGAATGCCGACCTGAATTTCATGTGGATTAAGGGCGATTAATTGATCAAAGCTGTCTGCAAAATTTTCCAGCGTATCGCCGGGCAAACCGAAAATCAGATCAGTGTGTAAATGCGCGCCGCTATGTTCACGCAGCCAACGAATATTGTCTTTGCTTTTATCGTTGTTTTGCTTACGACTGATACGTTCCTGAATTTCACTGTCAAAGGTCTGAATACCAATTTCAAATTGCAGGCTGTTGGGCGGAAATTTTTGTAAAACTGATTTCAATTTATCCGGCAGATTATCCGGCACCACTTCAAAATGCAGATATAAATCATCGCTCATGCGTTCCAGGAAAAACTCCAGAATGGCAATGCTGGTGGTGATTTTCAGATTAAAGGTACGGTCGATAAATTTAAAGTTTCGCACTCCGCGCTGCCACAGCTGATCTATTTCAGTGAGAAATGCATCGAGTGGAAATGCCGTCGCGGTTTTATCCAAAGCTGATAAACAGAACTCACATTTAAACGGACAGCCACGGGAAGCTTCAACGTAGATCAACCGGTTACGAATATCTTCATCGTTGTAAAAAAGATAAGGCAGAACCAGTTGCTCTAATGGGGTGGCGCGGCCATCAATATATTTGGTCTGTGGGTGTTCACCTTGCAGTAATTTTTCGCACAACTCACGAAAATCCTGTTCCCCGGGACCAGCAATCACATAATCAGCCAGATCACATAGCTTCGGTAAATCAGGTGAATGACTGACTTCCGGGCCACCGAGAATAATACGAATTTCAGGCTTAATCGATTTTAACAGCCCAACTACCGCCTCAATTTCACTAACATTCCAGATATACACACTGAACCCGATAACCTCAGGCTGATAGCTAAGCAATTTTTCAGCAATGCTTAGCGGTTGTTCCTGAATAGTGAATTCGATCAGTTCGGCGGCGGATTGCTGCTCACCGAGATTGGCATATAAATAACGCAAACCAAATGCCGAGTGCATATAGCGGGCATTAAGCGTGGTGAGCAGGATTTTGGCAGTAGTCGACATGCGCACATTGTAAATCATACGCGGCTGTTCAATCTGTTCAGTTAATTCCTAATGCATTTTGTTGCTCGGTGACATAGCGTTGCAAGTCGTCCAAAGTTTGCTGTTGGGCTTTGGTGAGCGCTTGCTGCCGACACTCCGCTAATGCGGCGTTAAATTTTTCAAAGGTAAGTCCAGGCGATGCTGTTGCGGTTAATTTGGTACGACAAAACTGTTGCCATTGTTCCGCTTCACTTTCATTTAGCGATTCGGGCCAGTTACGCGCCCGGTAACGGAACAGCATTTCCGGTAATCGCGAATCGTTAAAAGGAATCGATAACGTGCCCAGTTGATCTGGGGCTGCTTCGCGAATCAGGGTCATTTTGTTTTTATCGCTGTCATCAAAGAAACCGCCGCCATACAAACTGGCATCAACATCGTCAATCTCATCAAATGATTTCTGACTGAACACGGCCTGCAATTTTTGCAGTAATGATTCACCCGCCTCACGTAATAGTTGCAGATGTTGATGACTTAATTCCCGATCAATCTGCAGCCGCTCGGCAGCCGCATCATCCAGCGTCGCTGCCGGCACAATGACCGGACACTTATTGATATGCACAGTTTTTAATGCCGGACGCGAAACACCCTCAGGTAAATCTTTAGTGGGCGTAAATAACCATTGCCGAATGGTATCGGCATCCTGCTCCAGTAACGCCGAGGGATCATGGCGCAGATCATAAACAATCACCCCATTGTTGTTATTGGGTTCTTTGGCTATTGGCACCACCAATGCCGTATTACAATATTCAGAAGGGTACATGCGTGAGGTATGCAAAACCGGATCCGCCTGATGCAGGTTCAGTAACGGAGCGAGCTGCTGTTTTCGGCGTAACTGATAGATATAGTCATATAGCTTGGGCTGACGATCTTTAATCAGTTTTGCCAAGGCGATGGTCGCATACACATCCACTAACGCATCATGTGCACCCTTATGTTCAATCCCGTTTGCTGCCGTTAAGGCTTCCAGTCGAAAACTGGGCTGGCCGTCTTCACGATTGGGCCATTCGATACCTTCAGGCCGCAAAGCACGGGTGAGGCGCACCATATCGATAATGTCCCAGCGCGAATTACCGTTTTGCCATTCACGGGCATAAGCATCGTAAAAATTACGAAACAGGCCAAAGCGGGTAAATTCATCATCAAACCGCAAACTGTTATAGCCCACCCCACAGGTACCCGGCTGAGATAATTCCTGATGAATCGTTTTGATAAATTCGGCCTCAGTCAGACCTTCCTGTTGTGCTTTCTGTGGTGTGATGCCTGTAATAAGACTGGCCATTGGATGCGGTAATACATCGGCTGCCGGTTTGCAGTAAATCATCAACGGATCACCGATGATATTCAAATCTTCATCGGTACGTACCCCGGCGAACTGTAATGGCCGATCAAATCGTGGATCGGTGCCAGTCGTCTCATAATCATGCCAGTACAGCGTATTCATTTATAAGCTCGCCAAAACCAGTTCTGCCGCTGCCAGAGTGGCTTCAATTTCATCATCGCCATGTGCAGCAGAAACAAAGCCCGCTTCATAAGCAGAAGGTGCCAGGTAAACACCGCGATCCAGCATGCCGTGATAAAACCTTTTAAAACGTTCCTGATCACATTGGGTGACCTGTTCAAAAAACTCAATGTTGTTTTCTTCGGTAAAGAAAAAGCCAAACATGCCACCAACATAATTAATACTCATTGGAATACCGGCTGCATCGGCTTTTTGTTTCAAGCCATTGGCCAGTTTGGCAGTCTGTTGACTGAGGCGATCATGAAAACCGGGTTGTTGTACCAGTTTCAAAGTGGCCAGCCCAGCGGCCATAGCGACCGGGTTACCGGATAAGGTACCTGCCTGATAGACTGGACCCAGAGGCGCAATCGAATGCATCACATCTTTGCGTCCACCAAAAGCCCCTACCGGTAAGCCGCCGCCAACTACTTTACCCAGCGTAGTGAGATCGGGTTTAACTCCATAATGCTGCTGTGCACCGCCCAAAGCGACCCGGAAACCGGTCATCACTTCATCAAAAATTAACAGGCTGCCGTATTGATCACAGACGTCGCGTAAGCCTTCGAGAAACCCCGGAATCGGTGGAATACAGTTCATATTGCCAGCAACCGGTTCGACAATGATGCAGGCGATCTGATCGCCAATTTCCGCAAAACACTGATTGACAGATTCCATATCGTTGTAACGCAGGGTAATGGTGTGTTCTGCAATGGCTTTGGGGACACCAGCGGATGAAGGTTCGCCCAATGTTAATGCCCCACTACCAGCTTTAACTAAAAGGGAGTCAGCATGACCATGGTAACAGCCTTCAAATTTAACCATTTTGTCACGACCTGTATGGCCTCTGGCAAGACGAATCGCACTCATCGTCGCTTCGGTACCTGAGCTGACCATACGGACCATTTCCATAGACGGCACGAGTTCACAGAGTAAGTCGGCCATCTCGGTTTCAATAGCGGTGGGCGCGCCATATCCCAATCCGTTTGCGCACATTTGCTGAACGGCTTCAATGACTTGCGGATGCGCATGACCGGCAATCATCGGACCCCAGGAGCCAATATAATCAATATATTTTTTGCCTTCCACATCGGTGAGCCAGGCACCTTTTGCGCTACTGAAAAATACCGGATCACCGCCGACACCTTTGAATGCACGTACCGGTGAATTCACGCCACCGGGGATATGTTTTTGAGCCTGAAGGAAAAGTTGTTGATTGCTTTGCGCTTGCATTTACAGAGTCCTGATTTGATGATGTGCGATAATTGTAGGTCAATTTGATTTCTCATAGTCACAACAATGTCGGCTATGAAAGTTCAACAGGCCTTAGCCTATCACAGCGAGATAACTGACCCGACATGAGCCTGAAACTGCGTTTACTGATCATTGTAACCTTGATCCTGATATTCAACTTTGTCGCCGCTGGCTATTTTATGATTCAGAATGCCCGCCAGGCAGTCGCAGCTGAAATGGCCTCCAGTACTCAGTTGGCGCGTGGATTATTGATCAACGCTTTGCCGACATTGCGATTTTCCAATGATTTGAGTGAACGGGTGACCTTAATTGTCGATAGTGTGCGTCATACAAGACACATCCGCGCCTGGTTTGAAGA